>DASVCQ010000122.1:0-3096 GCA_036381535.1 Patescibacteria group bacterium
AAGATTTGGTAATATCTTTCTTCTAATCCTTCTGCCAGAGTATCTCTCAAACATTTCAGAAGTCCTAATAGCCTCATTCATTCTTTGCATATTTAGTTGTGATTTATGCAATATACTATCTTATAGAAATAAAGTCAAGATTGAATTTAGCATTATTCTACTGAGGTGACAACATACTGACTTGTCCCGGAGGGAGTCTGAATAATTACAGTATCGCCTGCTTTTTTCCCAATAAGTGCCTTTCCTAAGGGCGAGATATGAGAAAGTCTTCCCTCTAGAGGGTTGGATTCAAATCCTCCTACTATTGAATAAGTTTTTTCACCATTGCCTGTTTTTAAAATTACATTACTTCCTATATCTATTGTTCCATTATTTGAAATAGTCTTAACTTTACCATATTGCAAAAGGTATTTTACTTGTCTAATTCTATGATCGACTGATGAAAGTTTGGCGCGGGCAGACTTGTAGTAACCATTTTCACTCAAATCCCCCATTGCTCGGGCTTTGGAAAGATCTTCAACCGCTAATTTTCTTATTCCTTTTAAATCTTCTTGTTCTTTAACAAGTTTGTTATATCCATCTTGCGTAAATAAAATGGGTGAGTTATTTTGCATAGGTATAGTATACTACAGACTCTTTTATATTTTATGGTTTTTTGATAGTATTTCTCTACTTCTATGCTTCCTCAAAAACTTGCCTTTATAGACACAGAAACAACAGGACTATCGGTTAGACACGATAGAATAATAGAAATCGGAATTGTTAGGGTTGAAGATGGTAAAATTGTGGCCAAATACAAGAGTCTTATAAATCCTCAGATGCATATCTCACCCTTTATAACAAATCTGACAAATATTACTCCTGAGGAGCTTGAGAATGCTCCTACTTTTTATCAGATCAAAAATGATATTTACGAAATGCTTAATGGTGCTGTTTTTGTTGCGCACAACGTACGTTTTGATTACGGATTTTTAAAAAGTGAATTTTCAAGGGTAGAGATGAATTTTTCGCTCAGACATTTTTGTACGGCCAAATTATCTCGCTCACTATTTCCTATTCACAAACACCACAATTTGGATAGTATTATTGATAGATTTGGTCTTAAAGTAAAAAATAGACATAGAGCTTATGACGATGCAAAAGTTTTGTGGGATTTTTACAAAAAGCTTCAGAAAAGTATAGATTTAAAAGTGCTTGAAAAGCACGTTAATTACGGACTTAGACATCCGTCTAGACCAAATAAATTAAGTGATTCACAATTTGAAAATTTGCCGGAATCTCCAGGTGTATACATTTTTTACGGTGAAAATCATGTCCCTCTTTATGTTGGCAAAAGTGTAAATATACGAGACAGAGTTTTGTCACATTTTTCAAATGATTATAGAGAAAGTCGTGAAATGCATTTATCAAGACAGGTTGAGGAGATAGAAACTATCAAAACCGGAGGCGAATTGGGTGCACTACTTAAAGAATCCCAGCTTATTAAGAGTATGCAGCCTCTGTATAACAAAAAGCTTAGAAATAGCAGAAGAGTTATTGTACTAAAAAAGAAATCTTCAAAGGGCACTTATGATACACATTTTCTGGAAGAGATTATGGATATATCGGCCGATGAAACGGAAGATATTTTAGGGACATTTAGGTCTAAATTGCAGGCAAAAGAATTTTTGCAGAAAATTGTTAAAGAATTCTCACTTTGTGCAAAGCTAGTAGGGCTTGAAAAAACAAAATCTGCATGTTTTGGGTATAGACTCGGGACTTGTCACGGAGCCTGCATTGGCCGTGAAAATCCACTTTCCTATAATTCACGCTGCATTATCGCTTTTTCAAAAAATAAAATAAAGCCCTGGCCGTTTGACGGGCCAATTGTAATATCTGAGCAGGAGGATTTTGGAGATATAAAGGATTTTTTTGTGGTTGATAAATGGTGTCTTCTTGGGAAAAAAAGTGTTAAAAGTGAGAATGAAGATTTTTTTGATAAAAAGGACTACAGATTTGATATGGACACATACAAGATTTTAATATCTTTCTTAAAAGACAGCAAAAATCAAAAATTAATAAAGCAGATTCCAAAAGAATCTTTTGACAATTTTAGCCAAAATAGCATTATCGGTTGACAAGTGTTACGTTTATGCTTAAGCTAAAATAAGAGCCTATGTCAACAAAGGTGCAGAAAATTATTGCAATAGTCCTATTTATAATCCTGCTTGCGGCGATTCCCTTTACTTTGAAATTTGGGGTACAACAGCAACAGAACACTCAACAGAAGGCAACAACGGAACTATATAAAGGAGGTTTGGATAGCTGTGGGCATATCAAAGTAACTTCAATTACAGAAACACCTTCAGAATGTGTTAACAATGGGAGACCCGACTTAACATCATATACGACCACGGCCTATATCGTTTCGGCAGATGGCGGGACTTACCAAAATGTAAACGTAAAATGGTTTGGATTTTGGTGTAAGAATGCTTCAGAACTTGGTGGAGATCCTACCAATTCGTATGCCTGTTTGAAAAATGAACAAGACAATACAAAAGTTTTAACCATAACGAGTACTGCTCAGTCTTTTGCTGTAACAGTAAATCCAGTTGAAAGCGGCGTGAATTACGGAGCATGTGGGAGATATCAGACGGATTTCACTCTTTCTTATACATACAATGGTAAAAGCTGCACTTTTGGAACTTCTCCATTTGATTTTAGTACAACTGCAAATGTACTTGGCTATGGGTATTGTTGGGCAAAAACAGCAGATTGTGTAGGACCGTCTTTAACTCCTACTTTAACTCCTGAGGTAACTGACACTCCGACTCCAACTTTAGAGATAACAGATACACCAACTCCGACTCAACAAATCACAGATACGCCGACTCCAACTCAACAAATTACAGATACTCCGACCCCAACCCAGGGAATTACCGACACTCCAACGCCTGGTCCTACTGCAACAATCACACCTAGACCTACACTTCCTCCAACAGGTCCAGGAGATACTATCTTGGGTATAGGGCTTGCAGGTGTTGCCGCAGCCGTTATCGGCACAATCCTCTTCTTTGCACTGTAGGTTGTGTTTAGTATTTAGTATTTAGTATTTAG
>DASVCQ010000123.1:0-6743 GCA_036381535.1 Patescibacteria group bacterium
TCATATGGTTGAGCAGCCATCAGTTAGCGTAGGTCAATCTGTAAATCAAGGCCAGCTCATTGGATATAGAGGAAGTACCGGAAGGTCAACTGGTCCACATACTCATTTTGAAATCCGCATTGGAGGACACGTTGTAAATCCTCTTCCATATCTACAATAGTTTACAATTCACAATTCAAAATTTATAATTCAAAAATAAGACTAGTTTAGTTCTACGAGGGCTTATAGGTAAGTGGTATACCGGTACATTCGCATTGTACAGTCCCGAGTTCGATTCTCGGTAAGTCCACAAGTACGGCGGGTAGATTTAGGAAACGGGCGATCCGATTCCGCATGGTCAACCGAAGATAAAAGCATCTATATTCTTCTTTTAACCCCTTTATCCAAAATCCAAAATACTTTATACTAAATACCATCTCTGGGCCTCCTTCATTAAAACTTTTGAAGTGAAGGCCTTGTAACATGGATCGTTTGCTTGGTTACATTTGGAGATAGTTTATCCATTCGGGCCGGTAGCGCAATGGTAGCGCACTTCCATGGCATGGAAGGGGTTGAGAGTTCGAGTCTCTTCCGGTCCACAAGGCAGTATTAAGTATTTTGTATCATGTATTTTGTATTTGGTATAAAGGGCTAACTTCATTTTTTTAATATAATTCTTCTCATATAGGTTTAGTCAGGTTTGACCCTAATTTAATTGGGGTTGACCCCGATCAAATCGGGGTTGACAAGTTGTTTTCACAGGCTCTACACTGAGTATATTCTGTGAAAAGAGCAATACTTCCTATTCTTATCCTCATTTTGGGTTTGGGATTTGCCATAGTTATGGTATTCAATAAGCAGATATTCCAGCAAAACGCGTCTGTTGTTACACTTAAAGCATTTGCCGTAAAAGGATCTGTATATCTTGACTCAAATGTAAATGGAACAAAAAATACAGGGGAAGTAAATTATACAGGTACTCCAAAACCGCTTGTTAGGCTTGCTTTATTTACAGAAGTCTGTCGCCCGAGTATAACACCAAAATTAACAGGCAATCCGACCCCTGCACCGACAATTACTTATAGTCCAACTCCTACTCCAAGCCTTGCTCCCAACTGTCATTATTTGTGTCCTAGGGTCGCTTGTATTACCAATGGGGAAGGTCATATAACTTGTCCTTCATGCACTCCTATTTGTAATCCAACTCCAACTCCGCATCAGTCTAGTCCAACACCGGTACCCACAACAACAAATGGTAAGAATGTGCAGGCAGCAGAGGATTCTACTGTCGGTAAAGTAGTCTCATCTCAGGTAAGTAACAGTGATGATATAAAACAGCTTGATGCATGCCAAACAAGGCCTTTAAAAGTAGTTGATTGCAGTGTAAATGATGACGGGACTTATTCCTGTGTTGTTAATGATATTACAATTTCCCGTGCAACACTTATCATAAATCCTCCTTCCGGATATATTGTCACTTCAAAGAATAATCCATTTGTAATGAATGCACAGAATTACGCGAATAATCCTACCGCGACAGTAGACTTTGGTATAGCAAAAGAAAGCTCTATTACTCCTCCTGCCGGCTGCTACTTTAGAGTATGTACAATTGCCTGTCCGACAACCAATCCTAATTGCTGCTCAAAAATACTTGTCTGTCCAAGTGTAACTCCAAAAATTACTGAAAAGGTTACACCTACACCTGTGGTCTGTATACCACAGCCGGACTGTTTGAGTACTCATAAATGCAGTTACCCGACCCCTCCAGGCGGATGGTGCCCATCAACAGGCAAGCCTTTAACAAATGACGAGACAAATAGGCTTCTAATCTACCTAAATACGCTTCTTAGAAAAGGAAAGTAGACCTATAATTGAAATATTCCAAGGATTGGGATATAATACTCATTGTGACACAACAAACAGAAAAATACGGCGATTTATTTGGACCGACAAAAAGGATGATTGTGCATCATCCATTGCCAAAATCTCTTGACATGACGTCTCCAACAGGAGATATTGGACTGCTTGTCCTAGACCATATAACTGGAGAAGTTGCTCAGGAAACAAAAGGGAATATAGGTAATGTTGTTAGTGATGCTAATGAATGGGGAAAATTACTTCGTAAATTCGGACTTTCAAGAAGACAAGTAGGAAAAACAAATATCCACTTTCAAGATAATGAATATATTCCTGGTGGAATTTCTGAGGTAATCGGAGGACATGATAGAAAGTCATTTTTCCATCCCAGACATGAAAATCAAATTACTCTGGATTTGAGAAATGCTGCTAGTGCGCTAGAGGACGGGGGAGGACTTAATGAATTTAATAAAGATTTACATAATAAGACAATTGATGAGTTAATTGCATATGGTCATGGGAAAAATCACCAGAGAATGAGGAAAATATTTTCCAGAATGCTTCTTGTATCTTATCCTGGGGCTGTCGTAGGACGTTTGGCATTTGATAATGTTATTGGAAAAGATATCCCTGAGGTAGGACTTGGGGCATTGATAAAAAATGCAACAGGCATTGATGTTTTTGCAATTAATACCCATTTGACAGATATCCTTCATCTTATCCAGCAGATTCCTTTTATTGCTAAAGATTTAAGAACTTTGGTGGTTGCTGGCGCGGGTGCGCTTACTGCTTTTGGTGTGAGATTTTTGATGAATAAGAGTCATGAGAGAAGATACGAGAAATTTAAAGCAGAACAAGAGACCAAACATGCCTTTGATCCGGAAGCTTTGCCCCTTGCCGTACTTGAGAGAGTATAGTTGAATCATATCTCTTTATTCTTCCTATTTTTGCTTTCTTGACAGTTTTATGATACAATTGTATATAGTGAATTTCTCCAAGGGTCACCATCTCTGAGTTTAGATAGAGGGGTAGTTACAGGAGAACCAGAGAGGGGGCTTATGCCTCAAATAAATATCAAGACAAAATCCGAATATCAAAGCACGAATTTCGAAACAAATTCAAATGCTCAAAATACAAAATCCCAAAGCTTTTCAAATTATATCTTGAAGGGGGGTGACAAACAATGCAAGATCAACAATTAACATGTGCAGATTGCGGTAAGCAATTTACATGGACAACATCCGAACAGGAATTCTATCAACAAAAAGGATTTACCAATCCTCCAAAAAGATGTCCAGATTGTCGAGCAGCTAAAAAGGCTCGAATGGGAGACAATAGAGGTGGTGGATTCGGAGGACCAAGACAGTCCTTTGAAATAACCTGTGCAAATTGTGGTAAAACAGATACTGTACCTTTCCAACCGAAAGGAGACAGACCAGTACTTTGCCGCGATTGCTTTAGAGCTCAAAACTCAAGGTAATCCTTTTGTCATTCCGGATATGCATGTCATTCTAGGACAAGTCTAGCTTATGTAATATGTTAGGAAGTCAGGGAATCTGCATACCACGAACAGAGAATAGATTCTGGTTTGTTTTAACTTACCAGGATGACAGATATGTTCAGGATGACAAATAAAAACCCCGACTTTGTCGGGGTTTTTTATGTTAAAGCTGGCTCCAATTTTGCAGTAAAGTAACTAATTTCACCCGTATCACGATTTAGTATTGGTTTGGTATCCTCTGGAAAATCTCCTCTGAGAGCGTATAGATTGCGGGGTTTTCTAAAATATATTGCAATTACTTCAGGCGCAATATAGAAATTATATCACTAACATTCAAGATGTAAATTTATCCAAGGCTATTGATTTGAAGGAGTAGGGGAGGCTGTTGGAGTAGTAAGAGGTACTTCCTCTTTTTGTTGTGGCAAAGCATTTTGGGGCTTTGGAAGAGACAACTGCTGCTGGGTTTGGGAAGGATTTACATTTACCTGTGGACTTGTTGGGGTTTGAGATCCAATTTTTGCTTGCAAATCAGATATTTCTTTATCTATTTTTTCACTATTTTGCTTGTCCGTTGCAACCAATTGCTTGACTATCTGAAGTGATGCTAAAGCATTTTGAAGGTCATTTTTCTGCTCATAGGCATGTGCCAAATTATAGTAGGCATTAGGATAATCCTGCTTTAGGTTAGCTGCAGATTGAAATTGAGCAATGGCATTGTCATATTGGCCAAGTCTATAATAAAGTCCTCCAAGAGTCAGGTATTCTTGAGGATTGGTTGGGTCAAGCTGGAGTGCTTGTTGGGTTGTTGAGAGAGCAAAACTATCTGCATTTTGTCCAACCCCAATTAGAGCCTGATAAATTGATGATAAATTTTGCCATTCGATGACTGAGTTAGGAGAAAGTATGGTTGCTTGTTTGCCTGCTGAAATTGCCTGTTGGATAAGAGCGTATCCTGTTGATTGTGCCTGGGCACTCGGCGAGCTACCATTTGAAGTAAGCTGCAAGAGAGAGCTAGCAAGCTGGATATTTGTTTGGGAAAAAATGCGGTAATATGCAGAGCGATTGGAAAATGTATTAATCGCCTGAAGCTCCAAATTGTATGTAAGTGTGCCGGAATTATTATTTGCTGCGATAAGTGACTTTTGGAAAAGAATGTCAGAATAGACATAGGTTGTTGAGTAAAATCCAAGAGTTGCAATAATACCCAAAAATACAAGCAGTGCAAAAAGTGGAGTTAAATTATTTTTTCTACGTCTTTCCTCATTTGCTGAGACAAAGCTAAAAATGCCTTTTCTAAGTGCAACAAATTGAAATTCAACATCAAAAAAATTATTATGATCTTTTTGTGATTGAATGAGTGAAAAGATTGCAAGGACAAAAAATGCCAAAGAAAGAGCGATGAATGAGAAAGGCAGAACAAATGACACTGCAACTAAAAGTAGAAAAGCAAAATAAGCACTATTGTGAATTTTGCTTCCTTTATAAATAATCACCTTAATAATGAGAAAAATGTAGGAAAGAAGTCCTATGATTCCCGTCGTTGCTAGAAGTTCTAAGACCAAGCTTGAGGATGTATTAAAAGGTAAATACCAGGAAGGATTGGTATTAAAAGATGCAGGCTTAAATCTACTAAATACGTCCCCATAATTTCCATATCCTGAGCCAAAGAAAAATCCTTGAGCAACACGTCCTGTATCTTGAGAAATCGCGGCAAAGGCTGTTTGGAATCCTACTTCAAAAGGAAGTAAATTAGGCTTTTGTGATGTAAAAAGCAAATATGTAGATGCTAAGAGTCCAAGAAGTATAACTCCTCCAAGACCTGCAAAAATTGCACCTTGGGTTGTTTTTTGTTTTTTAAAAAGTGGAATTGATAAGACTCCGGCTATTATGAGTAGGGAAGCAGCATATAAGGCTTGGTCTAAATAATTCCCAAAAGTTGTAAAAGTAACAACATGGGTTGCCTGAAAAGGAAGAAGATATAATTTATAATGATTTGCGACCGCGATAAGGCTTGATAATGCTCCACCACTTAGGAGTGAGGTGATAAGGAAGGAAAGAGTATTTGGGCGTTTTGGGAGGTTGGTTATGACAAAATAGCTCATAACAACATAGAGTATTGGAACAACTGATATAAAGCTATTTGCTTTGTCGACTGAAAAGACAGATGAAAGAAGCATAGCTATGCCAAAAAGCAGGACAGGCAAATCAAAAGGAGTTTTGGTTAATTTTACTTGACCGTCAATAAGCATTCTTATGCCCCAAATAAGAAGAGAAATAAGTATAGTTGCTCCAAGTAGGATTGCTTTTGGGATTACTACTGCGTCTGTTGTTATGGTGAGAAAAAATAAAGGAAAAAGCAAAAAGAAAATACCCCAAGTAAAAAGCAGGGCGGTATCTAGATATTCACTAATTTTTTGACGCTTCTCAGATGGCATAGAGTAAAATTTTAATTGCTTGAGTTAATCTAGAGTATCAAGGCTAAAAGTATATTGTCAAGGATAACTTTTCTCTTTAGGATTTGACAAGAGCATAAGGTCTTTTAGATACTAAGAGCATGGATTCTAATTTGCCTAATTCTAGCTCCTCTCAACTCTCGCCATTTATCAAAAAAGAAAGCTTGAAGGACAGAATATGGAAATTTTTTCATACCATAAAATATATGGTAGGAGGTTTGGTTGTTGCGGGGCTTACGATTGGTCTTGTCGGATCGGTGTATTTATCTCAACAAAAGCAGGACATACAACAGCACGCATCGGCAATATCTGATGTAATAGGCTATTTAGATAATAGAAGTGCTCCATCAAAATGGTGTAGTGCTATAACTGGTTGGACTTGCGACAGGTCAGATCCTTCTAAATCAATAACTGTTCATTTTTATGCCCCTGATCCGTATAAAGCAGGAGTAACCCATCCAATTACTGCTACTTTAGCCAATAATGATTCCGGTGACGAAGCTGCAATTGCAGCATATTGTGGTGCAACAACAGGCAATAAGAAAAGCTACCCTCACAGATTTTCTCTCAGTATCCCTGATAATTTAAAAAACAATACACCAATAAAAATATATATTTATGGAATTGGACTTGACGGAGTGCACAACCCTCTTCTCACAGGATCTGGAACAGCAGTTACTTGTACAGCACCTGAGGCTAGCCCAGCAGATATTCCAACTGATTCTCCAAGTCCGAGTCCAGAATTGGGTGTTTTGGCAGGGGATATAAATGGAGATGGGAATATAGACATTGTTGATTACAATATCCTAATGAGTTGTTATGGAAAATCCTTGGTTGGGATATGTAAGTCTGCCGACCTCAATCTTGATGGGCAAGTGGATGGAGTAGACTACAATATTCTTCTTCGGTCTATGGGAGGACTATAATTAGTATCTAGTATCTAGTATCTAGTA
>DASVCQ010000124.1:0-6484 GCA_036381535.1 Patescibacteria group bacterium
GTCTTCGAAAGAAGAAATTTTAGAGGCTGTTGTCTGGGCAAAAGAAAAAAATATCCCATTTTTTATTTTGGGGAGTGGAGCAAATATTTTAGTTGGAGACAGAGGGTATAGGGGGCTGGTAGTTAAGAATGAGGCAAAAAAATTTGTCATTCTGGGGAGTGACATGACTCCAGAATCAAGTAAGGAATGGATCCCGCATCAAGTGCGGGATGACAAATTACTAACAGCAGAGTCTGGGGCTATTGTCGGGGATATTATTACTAAGACATCTGAATTAGGCCTTTCCGGATTTGAGCATTTTGCCGGTATCCCATCAACAGTTGGCGGTGCCCTTTGGCAGAATTTGCATTTTTTATCCCCAGATAGGAGTAGAACAGTCTATATATCAGAGATTTTGGAAAGTGCGGAAGTACTCTCTTTTTCTTCGAGCGAGTCCGAAGGACATGTAGAGAAGGGGGAAGGTTCTCGAGTCGTCCGCCCAGGCGGACTCCCTCGAACAACAACTGTAACTCCTGACTATTTTAAATTCGGTTATGATTATTCAACCCTTCATGAAAGTCAGGATATTGTCCTTTCTGCAACATTTAAATTAGTCCCAAAAACACCCGAAGAGGTGCAAAGTACTGTTAAAAGTAATTTGGACTGGAGAGCATCAAAGCATCCTGAAAATGCAGTAAATAGATCTGCCGGGTCTGTCTTCAAAAAAATTGAAGGTCATGGGGCAGGAAGGCTAATTCAGGAAGTTGGACTTAAAGGACACCAAATTGGCGGTGCAAAAATTTCTGACAAGCATGCTAATTTTATTGTAAATGAGCGGGGAGCAACTGCCAAAGACGTGCGGGATTTGATAGAATTAGTTGAGAAGACAGTAAAAGAAAAATTAGGACTTTCCATGCAGCCTGAAATTAGCTTTGTAGGAGAATTCTAAAAAAGTATAAGTAGTTATGAAGTTTTCAAAGTTCATAAAGTTATAAAGTCTATAAAGTTTGTAAAGTATTTAGTATGAGTTTGAAAGTAGAATATTTGGACATTGTTGATGAAAAGGACAATATTGTTACTCCTCATGTGCCTTATGAAGAGGTCCACGCCAAGCACGCTAGACATAGAGTTGTGCATGTGATGATTTTTAATAGCGCTGGGGAATTTCTTCTTCAGCTTCGTTCAAAAGATAAAAGCGCCTTTCCAAATTACTGGACTTTTTCAGCAGGGGGACATGTTAGGCATGGGGAAAGTTATGAGGATGCACTTGTGAGGGAGACAAAAGAAGAAGTGGGAATTGACGTATCAGTTGGTGATTTTGAATTTAAAGGAGAAGGAATATTTACAGATGAATCGGGTCACAAGATTTATTACCACGAATACTCATTTTTATATGACGGTCCGATCGATGAGGGGGAGAATGAAGAAGTTGAGGCAGTGCAATTTGTTGATTGGGCAACATTTGAGGAATTAGTCAAAGATCCCCAGGAAAAAATCCATCCAGAGCTTTTAGAAATCTTGAAAAGACACTACGGCAGATCATTTTAGTCATACACTACACATTGCCAAAACTCCTCTTGTGATATAATTGATAAGCTTAATGAAATTATCTGTTATTATTCCGGCCTTCAACGAGGAAAAATATATCGGTGATACACTTCAAAACCTTATCGAGAAAGCGGGTAGTGATATTTACGAGATAATTGTTGTTGATAATGCCTCAACTGACAAAACTTCTGAAGTTGCCAAGTCATTTAAAGGGGTAAAAGTAGTTAGAGAGAAGAGAAAAGGACTAACCCGTGCAAGGCAAGCGGGACTTTTGGCTGCAAGGGGAGATTTGGTTGCTTATATAGATGCAGACACAAGAGTTAAGGATTTTTGGTTACATAAAGTAAAACAAGAATTTGAGAAAAATCCCAGGCTTGTCTGTCTTTCTGCTCCTTATAGTCTATATGACGTATCTAAATGGAAAAGAATTTTGGTCTGGTCTTACTGGAATCTTTTGGCATATCCCACATACATGCTCCTTATGAAATATATGGTCTTGGGAGCAAATTTTGTTGCAAGACGTTCTGTACTTATGAAAATAGGTGGATTTGACGCGACAATTGAATTTTACGGTGAGGATACAAATATTGCAAGAAGGCTGGCAAAAGCTGGTAAAGTGAAATTCTTGAGAAAATCTTTGGTTACAAGCTCAGCACGAAGAATGGAGGCAGAAGGATGGCTAAAAATAGGACTTAAATATACGACAAATTTTATTTCAGAAATTCTTCGTCACAAACCCGCACATCAAGACTACAGAGACTACAGGTAGTTTATAGTATTTAGTATCTTGTATTTTGTATCTTGTATTTTGTATCTAGTATTTAGTTATCATTCTTCGAATAGAGTGAGAAGTTTATAATGTTATTAAAGTTTATAAAGTTTGTAATGGTATTCTTCTTCGAGCCCTTCGGCATGTTCTTAGTGAGCTGTACAACTGCTCAGGGTAAATATAGTCGAGAAGTTTTCTTTATCATTCTGGTACCCCTTGGGTATCATAGACTTGTCCAGAATCATTTCATGAAGTACAATAACTTTACTGCCCATGGGAAGTATTTTTTTTGAAATAACAATTGTCCTTTGTCTAACAGCACTTCTGGCTATAGTTTTCAGACTTCTTAAGCAGCCTCCGATGCTTGCGTATATCTTGACAGGAATGCTTATCGGGCCATTTGCATTTTTTAAAATCCATAATTTAGATGTCCTCAAAAATTTCTCCGAGCTTGGAATAACTCTTTTGTTATTTTTGCTTGGTTTGGAGCTTCAGCTAAAGGATTTGCGGACAATTGGGAAAAATGTAATCATTGCCGGAGGAGGGCAGGTTTTTTTGACAGGTGCACTTGCTTTTGGGGCAAGTCTTCTCTTGGGTTTTAATTTTTTGTCGTCATTTTATATTAGTGCTGCACTTACTTTTTCAAGCACGATTATTGTTATTAAATTGTTGTCTGATAAAAAGGATTTGAGCTCTCTTTATGGCAGGCTATCTGTTGGACTTTTACTTGTACAGGATTTTTTTGCAATTTTACTACTTATTCTTTTGTCAGGATATAGGCCTGTTGATAGTCCTTGGCTTATTTTGCAATATTTTATACTTATTTTATGTAAATCAGTCATTATTTTTACAATTATTATCAATTTATCTCGCACTATTTTACCTACTCTAATCCATAGAATTGCCCGGTCTCAAGAAACTTTATTTTTATTTTCTTTGGCGTGGGTTTTTGGAATTTCTGCCATAGTTAGTGCTCCATTTATAGGATTTTCGATAGAAATCGGCGGATTTTTGGCTGGAATTGCCCTGGCCAATTCAGTTGAGAATTTTCAGATAGCGGCAAAAATAAGACCTCTTCGTGACTTTTTTGTAATTATCTTTTTTGTTTTTTTGGGAATTGAGATGGGTGTGGGGAATATTTCTCAGGTTATTGTCCCTGGACTTTTGTTATTTGGATTCGTATTACTAATAAAACCAATCGTAGTTATGCTTATCATGGGTGTATTGGGCTATAGAAAAAGAACGTCATTTTTTACAGGAATTGGACTTGCTCAAGTTTCGGAATTTTCTCTTATTTTGGTTGTTTTGGGGCAAAAATTAGGGCAAATACCAGAAAATGTTGTATCTTTAGTGACTCTTGTTGCAATAGTTAGCTTTACATCTTCAACATACTGCATTATGCATAGCAATAAAATTTATAAAAAAGTTGGTAAATTTTTGTCTATTTTTGAGATAAATAAGGGAAGGGTAGAGTCATTAGGTG
This sequence comes from Patescibacteria group bacterium, assembly GCA_036381535.1. Classification (GTDB taxonomy): domain Bacteria; phylum Patescibacteriota; class Microgenomatia; order Levybacterales; family UBA12049; genus DASQJJ01. Next base: position 3,780 of record DASVCQ010000124.1, read on the forward strand.
TTGAAGGAGAATTTTTCGATCATATTTTGCTTGTTGGTGGACGTAGAATGGCACAGACAATTCTTGAAACTCTCAAATCCACATCTGAAAAAGTAGTTGTTATTGATTTTGATCCGGATACTATAAAAAAATTGCAGGAGAGTGGTGTTGATACAATTTTTGGAGATATTATAGATCCTGAAATTCAAGAGAGAGCACATCTTGAAAAAGCAAGAATGGTTGTTTCGACTTTGTCTGATTTGGAAGATAATTTACTTCTTATGAAAGCAACAAGACACGTAAATAAAAAAGCAAAAGTTATAGTGCTTGCGTATGATATAGAGGAAGCAAATATTTTATACAATCAAGGAGCGGATTATGTAGTACTTCCTCATTTGGCCGGAGGGCGTCAAATTGCCCGAGCACTCAAAACAGATGAATCAGATAAATTAGAAGAGCTTAGAGAGAAAGACAAAGCATATTTACAATAATATATTTATTTCCTCACAAAAAGTACTGCATTGGGAATGTCACGCCCCGGCCCTGCAAGATACCTTCCATTCAACATAAGGGCAGTTGAGCCACCTTCATCCAAATTCAACGCATCATCCATTCCTAAGGCTTTTAAGACATGTGCACTGTCTGTCATATTGGCATTGTACATAACCCCAATATAGACTGTACTTCCTTTATGAGCAATAAAATCTCTTGTCCCTTTATTGGTATATTTTGTGTCGCTGCTACTTCCATAGGCAATACTTCCACCTGAAATAAGTAAAGGCTGCATAGCAATAACACTATCTACGCTTGTGTCCCGCCCCCATTGAGAAGACTGGCCCCTAACTCCCATGGTACTGCCTGTAAAGTAGACAAGCGGTACAGATGAATAAACATTATTTGAAGAATTGAAATAAACTTTATTTTTATTCATAAGAAGTGTATCAAAAGAGTTTGTTTTGCCAGCACAACTTGGATAGGTTGAGGGGCAAAAAAATGTGCCGTTAATGCCTGCATAGGCACCACTTCTTGAGACATATGTGCCAAGAGGAAGAACAGGACAATTATTACTGCAGTCACCATCTGATGCTGTATCTACAATCACTCTTGTTGAATTAAGATCTGCTGCAATAAGATCTACAACAAAAGTCCCTGTGTCTGCTGTAACAGTCTGTCTGGAATAGCCACTATTTGGCGGGGTATTACTTTGAGGAGCACTTTGAGTATTTGGAGTAGAAGGGACAGCAGCCTGAGCGAGTTTGGTCTGTTCTGTTGTGATATTTGTTGAAAGTGTATTAAGGTCAGAGCTTGCCGAAGAATAATTTTTTTGAGAAAGCTCCTGTAGAATTTGAGCAAATAATTTGTCATAGTCTCCTGTATCTTTGAGATTTTGTTTGAGATCCAGTAAATCTTGGTAGGTAGTGACTGTTTTGGAATAGGTCTTTTGAATTGCAGAGATGGTTGCTTGAAGCTCGTTATTTCTTTTATATTGGTCTACATTTTTTAAGTCTGTGTATTGCTTCTGAAGAGAATTTAAATTTTTTTGGGTAGAATTAGTCAAAAATCTCTGGGAGAGAAGAAAAGTACCAAGAGAAATTGTTGTAATAAGAAGAAGTAGAAAAAGTGCGCCAAATGCCTCAGCAGTAAGTAGGGTAGTATGAATTCTTAGAAAATGCAGAATTTTTGACTTTACAATATTTGGCATGTTCTTTAAGCCCATACTCTCATTGTGACAAAAAAATTTCTTAAATGCAAAATTAAGATGTAGATCTGTTTATTTTTTAGACTTCCATTTTAAATTTGGTAAGGCAAGGGCAATAATAATACAAATTCCTCCAATAATTGTTTGCAGAGTTGGAATTTCATTATAAATAAGTAGTCCAATAAAAATTGCAAAAATTATTTCAGAAAGTGAAATTAGACTCGCCTTATGTGCCTCAACGTGTTTGAATCCGTAAATAATCAAATAGAATGCTAAGACTCCAACACCAGACCAAATAAAAAATGGGAAGAAAGGAATAGACATAAATGTTATGCTACTTTGCTCGTGAGATATAAATAGAAGTGGAATACTCAAAAATGCAGCACAAAGAAATGCCATTGAATTAACTTGAGTTACTGAATATTTATCAAGACTTTTACTACTTGCAACTCCCAAGCCGTAAGAAAATCCTGAAAATAATGCAAAGATTACAAAAATACTAACAAATGCTCCCAAATTGTTAATATACATAATCCCAAGACCAACTACTGCAAGTAATAAGCTAAATATTTTTACTTTATCCAATTTTTCATGAAGTACAAGAGATCCGTAAATATAATTTGAAATAATTACACTTGCATAAAAAAGAAAAAGAGTGACTCCAATCTGTAAGTGACTAATTGCTATAAAAAATGTCGCAAAATCGCCAATAATAAATAGACCTCTTAGTAAAATTAGTAGATAGTCCTTTTTAAGAATTTTTGAAAAGTCTCTTCTAATAAATCCAATAATCAAGAATATACTGCCCATTAGAAATGTCCTAATTAATAATTGATGAAATGTACCAACCGACTGTGGGACTATTCTATTGAGTGCGCTAAATGTGGCAAAGAAAAATGATGCTAAGATAATTGCAGGTAAGCCATAATGATTTTTTTTCATAATCAATACTTTTTTAAGTTAAATTGTACAAGTAAAAAGATAATAAGCATTTCTACAGTATAAAATAAAGGGAAAGAAAATGTTT
>DASVCQ010000125.1:0-13786 GCA_036381535.1 Patescibacteria group bacterium
TATTTGAAGCTCAAATTCTTCTCTGATTTTTTTATTTGAATCATCAAGTGCTTTTTGCCTAGTCTTTTCTAATTCTTCTTTATGCTTATGCTCAAGAGACTCTGTGATATTTTCTTTTAATTCGCTTTCTAAAGCCTCTGAGAGCTCAAAAGTCTTTTTACAATGAATACATACGACCTGCATAAGTATGAAATAGCATACCATTCTTTAATAAATGTGTAAACTTGAATTTATTGACTAGAGAATTATCTTTTGTTACTCTGAAATAATGATAAGAGCAATTTTAAGAAGATTTCTTTTTTATACCGCTTCACTTTTTATTACTACACTTTTACTTACAGGAGTAAGAATCACAGGAGGAATTGGTGCATATATTGTGGCGGGCGTTGCACTAACAATTATGATATTCCTCCTTAAGCCAATTTTAAATATACTGTCATTTCCATTCAATGCCATAACATTTGGACTATTTTCCTTTGTAGTTAATGCTATAATTTTATTTTTACTTACAATATTTGTGCCCCAAATATCAGTTACACCATTTATAACTTCAAAAATTACTTTCTTGGGATTTGTAATTCCTGCTTTTGCTTTGAATAAGTGGTTTGCTTACCTAGTTGCATCTTTGGTCGTTTCTGGTGTATATTCTCTTCTTGAATGGGTAACCAACAGCTAATCATGACAAAAAAATCTGTCAAAAAAAAGGTAGTGTGTCTGGGAGGTGGAATAGGGACCGTAAATCTGATACACGGACTCAAAGATTATGATTTGGATTTGACTGTAGTTGTCTCTATGGCAGATGATGGAGGGTCATCAGGTAGGCTAAGAAGGCTTTATGGAATTTTTCCTCCTGGGGATGTAGTCTCTTGTATGGCCTCTCTTGCCCCAAATGATTCAATGCTTTCTCAAATTCTAAAATACAGATTTGCCGGAGACAGATATGGTCGGGATAATGAATTGGGCGGTCACAAGCTGGGAAACCTTATCCTGACTGCCTTCAATGATTTTGAAGGAAATTTTGCGAAGGCAATTAAAAAAATGCAGGAATTTTTTAATATCCCTCATACTATTTTGCCGGCAACAGATGAATCAGTTACAATCTCAGCCAAAACAATTCAAGACAGATATATTCATGGTGAGGAAAAAATTGATCTAGGGAAATACCAAGGTAAGAGGATTTTAGAAAGTGTATCTGTACATCCGGAGCATGCAAAGGCAAATAAAGAGGCTGTTTATGCGATACTTAATGCAGATGTTGTGATACTTGGGCCCGGTGATTTGTATACGGCTCAGCTTCCTGTTGTTGTAGTTGATGAGATAGCTAAAAGTCTAAAGGAATCAAAAGCAAAAAAGATATACGTTGTAAATATTGCCAATAAACCTTTTGAAACAAGAGGATATAAAGTCATTGACTATATAGATGCTGTAAAAAGACATCTTGGTAATTTTTACTTTGATTCAATTGTTATTAATAACAATTTTAAATCAGAAATACCCAAAAAATACAAATATCACTATGTACGCATGAAAGATGAGAACAAAATTAAATCAATAAATTATATTCTAGAAGATTTGGTTGATGATAATTTTCCTTTATATCACGACAGCAAAAAGCTTGCAAAGATTATTCACAAACATATATAATAGCTTCAATGGTACTTTTGGTTATACAGCTTGTTATAAGTTTACTTCTTATTGTTGCGATAATTCTTCAAATGCAAGGAAGTGGTCTTTCAACGGCATTTGGCGGGTCAGGCGAATTTTATAGAAGCAAAAGAAGCCTTGAAAAGATACTTTTTACATCTACAATTGTCTTATCTGCATTTTTTGCTGTAATTTCAATAATCCTGCTTATTCAAAAATAACATACTATGATCGTTTTCAAAAGACGGCTTATATTCTGGCTTTTGCGTGCATACTTAAAAAGATGGGGAAAGTATATCGTAATTTCTTTTATTTTGGGACTTTTAGGATTTTTTATACTTAAATCTTCTTTCCCATATATAATTGCAGCTTTTACAGGACTTAGCAAAGAAACAGTTGGAGTTGTTGGGGCCTATTCTCTTGAAGACTTGCCTCCTTCAATAATCAGCGAAGTTTCAAGAGGACTAACAGAGGTTGATGCATCAGGAAATGTAAAGCCTGATTTGGCTTCTTCATGGGAAATAAGAAATGGTGGGAAAGAATATCTTTTTCATCTCAGAAAAGGAATACAATTTAGTGATGGAACGCCCTTTACTTCCAAAGAGATAACCTATGCCTTTTCCGATGTTTCTGTTGAAAGACCATCTGATAATACAATTATTTATAAGTTAAAGGATAGTTATTCACCCTTTTTGGTAACTGTTTCAAGACCAATTTTTGTGCATGGATATGTAGGAATTGGAGACTATAGAATAAAACAAGTAAAATTGAATGGTGATTTTTTGGAAAGTCTGACACTTGCTTCCTCAACCAAAACTCCAGCACTTAGAATTTACCAATTCTATCCTACTCAAGATGCGCTTAAAGTTGCTTTTGCTTTAGGAGAGATAACAAGAGCCCAAAATCTTTCGGATCTCTTATTTAAAGATAACAGCATTAAAAATTTTCCTCACGTAATAATTGATAAGCAAACAAATTATTCTCAGTTGGTAACTCTTTTTTATAATACACAAGACAAAGATTTGTCCGATAAAAGATTAAGAGACGGCCTTTCTTATGCTTTGCCTGATAAATTCCCAGACGGTGAAAGAGCATATTCATCCATTCCGCCTACCTCTTGGGCTTTTAATTCGGATATTCAAAGGCTTAAAGATACAACTCACGCTAAATTGCTACTTGATGCCTCAGTTGGGTCTAATGTAAAAAGTTTTGGTCCGCTTATTATAAGTACTATGCCAAAATACGAAAAAACCGCAGAAATTATTCAAAAGTCATGGAAAGAAATTGGTATAAATTCTAAAATTCAGGTAGTAAATTCATTACCTAATGTATTTCAGCTGTATCTTGGTGATTTTAATGTGCCAAAAGATCCTGACCAGTATACTCTTTGGCATTCGTATCAGGAAAATAATATTTCTGGCTATAAAAGTTTGAGAATTGATAAGCTTTTGGAGGATGGTCGTAAGACTGTAAATAAAGATGACAGACTTAAAATATATCTTGATTTTCAGAAGTATTTACAGGACGACCAGCCTGCAACCTTCCTCTACTTCCCCTACAGCTACAGTGTAGTAAGAAGCTAATTGACAAAAAGCACATTATATCCTATAATACGAGTATGCTTAGAGACGTTTTAGTCAGAGGATTTAACTCTGAGACGGGACAACAAGTTACATGTATTACCAATAGAAGAGATAATTCAGTGTCTGAAAATCCTATTCTTTCACTTAGGACTTTTAAGTTGAAAGATGGAGATTTGCATTTAACCACTCACGGATTGGCTCACTTTCCACAAGTCTTGCGAGCGTTTAAAAGCTTTAAGAAAGATCCTACTTTAGCGGAAAAATTGGGTAACGGATGTGAAGGGGTTGCGTATAGGACTCAAAAACATAGCACTATAGTAATCAAAAGATTAGATTCAAATCTTATTTTGAGAAGTCCAGAACAAAGAATTCTTACAATGGAGACTATTAGTCAAGCGGTATCGGATTTGGGGATAGACTACTTAAGAGTACCCAAACAATATGGTTATATTTCTGCAAATCATGAAAAATATATAATTATGCAACATGTTCCAGGAGTAAATCTTGAAGCGTATTTTAGCACAAGGGGTATTCAGAGTAGAGGTATTTCTAACGCTCTTGTAGAGCAAGCATTTAATGAAGCAAAATCATTAATAGATAACTATTTTAATAAAAATGTCATTTCCTTGGATCGTTACAACCCAAGTGACTTTCGACTTATAAACGTTTTGATTAATACAAATGAAAGAAGTTCTAGATATCCATTTGTGCTATATGTTTTGGATCAATAATCCAACCAAACCGTTGATGATTTAAAATTTTTACCAAAACTTTTAAATCATCAACAACAAAGCTACTTTTAAGTAAATGCCTTTTTACTTCTTAGACTTCTGTGGAAAGTTATGGCAAAGCGGTGTGCCTCATCTCTTATTCTCATAACAAGTTGAAGTGCAGGAGAGTGCTTGGAAATATGAATTTCCTGCATGTTGGAAGTAATAATAGTCTCTTCCCTTTTCGCAAGACCAATTACGGGAATAGGTAAAGAAGGAAGCTTTTGAGGATGTTTGGAAGTATCTACATAACTCCTCGATTCGCTTTGCTCTCTCGAAGAATAAAACCCTTCCACTGCTTCTATGGCTGCACTTACTTGTCCCTTTCCCCCATCAATTATAATAAGCTGAGGATAAGTCCATTCGGTATGTTTGAGCCTTCGCGTGAGGACTTCCTTCATGGTCTCAAAATCATTTGGTCCTTTAACATTTTTTACCTTAAACTTTCTGTATTGAGACTTGTCTATTTCTCCATTTGTGAGTACTACCATTGAAGAGGTTGGATTTGATCCTTGAAAGTTGGAGTTATCATAACACTCGATTCTTTCAGGAAAGTCAATTTGGACACCATTTTCTGCCAAAATCTTTTGAAGACTCTCCAATTCTTTTTGCCTTAAGTCACTTCTTAGATGCGGATTTGTCTGGTATTCAAAAGGGCTATGGAAAGGTTGGGTAACAAAATATATAGACTCTATTTGTTTTTGAATTTTGCCTGCTTTTTCAAACATTTCTAATTTGGCATAGCCTTCTCTTTCCTTTTCCAGCTCTTTAAGTACCTTTTTTGTCTGTCCGTCCAAGAAGTCTATTAAATGCTTTAAATTTCTTTTATAATCCTTAATTTCCTGAATTGTCTTAAATGTTGGTGGACAGGGACAAAGTCCTAGGTGGTTATACAGACACTTCTTATTAGGGTGATTTACAACGGATTGGTATGGAAATATTTTTCTGATTGTCTTAAGAACCATTCTCATAGCACTGGAATTGGGAAAAGGTCCAAAATATATAGATAATTTATCTTCAGGTCTTCTTGCAGTAATTACTGCCGGAAATTTGCTTTTTATGGTAATTCTTATCAAAGGGTAAGCTTTCCCGTCAGTTAGTCTAATATTATATTTGGGTTCGTATTTTTTAATTAAGGATGCTTCAAGTAGAAGTGACTCAAGTTCTGACTCAACAATTGTTATTTTAATTTTTTTAACTTGAGAGACCAAAACAGCAGTTTTACCAATCAAACTCCCAGGACTTGAAAAATAAGAAGAAACTCTATTTTTTAGATTTTTTGCCTTTCCAACATAAAGAATTTCACCGTGCTCATTTAGGAATTGATACACGCCTGGTTTTTGTGGCAGCGACAAATATTGTGATACAAAGTATTGCAAGAATTACACCTCCAATCAAAAGCTGCTGAAAAGTAAAAGGAATAATAGTTATTCTTTTTGAAATTTGCTCACCAGCGATAGCAATTGTAATTGCAGTATGCTTATTTGTCAAAAGTGGAGTTTTATTGAAGGAAAATGGTATGCTCACGTTTCCATATGGAGGAATATCTTCTGCTATAAGCGTCTGATTGGTAGGCAAAAGTCCCGAAGTTAGGACACTAAATTTTTGAGAAGGAAAAATAGTTGTACTCGTATTTCTAAGGACAACAGTGCCTGAAATAGGAAAAGCAGACATAAAGGTTGTTTCCATAATAAGTGATGCATCAATGGTTGGCTCTACAGAATCAGGCAAAATTCCAAAAGAAACATCTACATCTTTTTTATTAATATCTTCCGGTAACTTATATCCTCCTGCCGGAATAGGAAAAGTGCTTGATGAACCTTTTATTGTGAAAGCAATATGGTCAAAGTCAAAAGTGTGGAAGTAGTCAACACCACCCGTTGTATTTCCCCATGTTGGGTCAACCATTACCCATTGTTTGGCTGTGTCGTCATAGTACTCCGGCCAAGCGTGTAATATATCTTGGACAAGAGAAAGTGGTCTCTCTTTAGTATTTTGTGTATATGCATAACCGTCTATCTCTCGTGCAGGAATTCCTGCAGCACGGGCAAGTGCAACAAATAAATCACTGAATTCAAGACAAACAGCAGAATTCGGCTTTTGCAGGACAGCTTGAGCACCCAGCCTTTCCTGACTATCATTTACTCTTGAAAAGTCGTACTGTAGAGTACTAACAACGTAGTTATAAATTGCCTCGGGAGTTTTGAGTTTGGCTGCTAAATTTTTTATGTCGCTTGACTGCTGCCAATACTTCTCTGGCTCAGTATAAAGAATTTTATCTGATTTGGATAAGTCAGACTCCTTAGGATAAAGTGAAACAGAAACCGCACCGTCTACTTCAACATCCACTTTTTGGGAAGGAGCAAGGGAATATGTTGCAAGCCAATTTCCGTCTTTATCTACCCGTACATTGGTTGGTTTTGGCGTCATAGAGGTAATATAGACATCTTGATAATTTGTATTGGGCGGAAGTGCAACATCGGTTGTAATGGGTAACAAATCTTTATTTTCTAAGTGATATAAAAGTCTAAAATCATAAATTTGTGATTTTCCAAAAGCTATAGAGATGCCTGATTTGCCCAATTGATCTTTGGTAAAAGTTAGTGAATCACTGGATTGCTCGGGTTTTATATATGTAGGTTTTCCAAAGGTTGAAGGGACAACAACATTTACGGTGAAGTCTGAGAATTCATTTTGCGAAGCAAGACCCGGGATATTTACCTCCCAAATGTCACCGTTTTTGGTTGCAATATTTGGTGTGTCAAATGAAAGTGTAAAGGGAAGCTTGCTATCTTTCCCGTAGACAATAGAATTAAATGTAAGAGTTATTTCTTGTCCTGAGTCTGTTTTGCGAATAACCGGAATAATTGGGCCACCACTATCTGATGCTTTGACATTGCTGATATCATCAAATCCGAGTTTTAGAGTATAGGATGAAACGTAAAAATTTGCCGTGGTATTGGTAATTGTTATATTTGTTGTAGCATGGGTTATGCCTGTTTCTTCAACAGCGTAAGTAACATTGACCGTACTGTCAAATTTATCATTTGCCAATGCATTATTTTTGAATAAAAATAAAAATGAAAAGAAAAAAAGTAGTGTAAGCAGGAATTTTTTCATTTAATCACTATAAGAATGGTACTAAATTATGAGTTAGAAAAAAAGGGATTTTTAAAGGTAAGTATTTATAAAACTTTTCTAAGGAATTCTCCAGTATAGGATTTGGAATTTTGGGCAATTTGAGAAGGTGTTCCTTTGGCAATAAGCTCTCCTCCCCTATCTCCTCCATCAGGACCAAGATCTATTATATAATCAGCATTTTTAATAACATCTAAATTGTGTTCTATAACAATTACGCTATTTCCGTTATCAACCAACCTTCTAAGTACCAAAAGTAACTTTTCTAAATCCGCAAAATGAAGACCAGTTGTCGGCTCATCAAGCAAATACAATGCATCTTTCCCACGCTTTGACAGCTCTGTTGCAAGTTTTACTCTTTGTGCTTCACCGCCTGATAATGTAGGAGCAGGTTGACCCAACTTAACATATGAAAGTCCTACATCCACCAAAGTCTTTAATTTATGAGAGAGTGCAGGATGAAACGCAAAAAATTCTGCTGCCTCCCCAATACTCATTTGAAGAACTTGAGAGATATTTTTACCATTAAAGACTACCTCAAGTGCTTCTGCATTGTATTGCGTCCCTTGACAGACCTCACAAGGCACATATACATCTGGCAAAAATTGCATTTCTATTTTTATTTGTCCTTCTCCTTGGCATGCCTCGCATCTGCCTCCACGGACATTAAAAGAAAATCTTCCAGGACCGTAGCCTCTTAATTTTGCTTCCCTTGTTGTTGCGTAAATGTCTCTTATGTAATTAAAGGCTCCGGTGTATGTAGCTGGGTTACTTCTTGGGGTTCTGCCAATTGGCGATTGATCTATAAAAAATACATGTCTTATATTTTCAACTCCTTCTATCTTGTCATGCTTGCCGGGCTTTTCCCTTCTATATGGATTGTCTTCAGTCATTAAAGATCTATACAAAATATCATTAACAAGAGTTGATTTTCCGCTTCCTGATGCACCCGTTACAACCACTAGTTGTCTAAGTGGGAAAGAAACAGTTAAATTTTTTAGGTTATGCTCGGTTGCATTAACAATTGTCAGATCTTTACCTTCAGACTCAACTAACTTTTCTGATTTCAAAACATGAATCTTTTTCTTTCCGGAAATGTATTGTCCTGTCAAAGAATTTGGATCTCTTTTTATTTCATCTGGAGTACCAAATGCAGTAATATTCCCGCCAAATGCACCTGCTGCCGGTCCAAAATCAAAAATATAATCTGATTCCTGCATTGTTTCTTCATCATGCTCAACAACAAGCACAGTATTTCCCAAATCTCTAAGTTTTTTAAGAGTTTTAAGAAGTTTGGTATTGTCTTTTGGATGAAGCCCAATTGAAGGCTCGTCCAGTACATATAGAACGCCTGTTAGTCCACTACCGATTTGACTTGCAAGTCTTATTCTTTGTGCCTCGCCACCTGATAAGGTTTGGGCTCCTCGGGCAAGAGTAAGGTAGTCAAGTCCAACATCAATTAAAAATATAAGTCTGTCCAAAATTTCTTTAAGAATAATTTTCCCAATCTGTGCCTCTCGCTCATTTAAAATTGATTCAAGGCTTTGGATAAATTCAAAAGTTTGGGAGATAGCCATTTCTGAAATGTCCATAATTGACATACCGTCAATTGTAACTGACAAAGCTTCTTTTTTTAGCCTCGAACCATGACATTCTTTACAAACTTCATATCTCATAAATTTCTCAAGTTGGGATTTCATAAAAATTGATTCAGTACTCCCATATCTTCTTTTTACCTCGGCAATTATGCCAATGAAGGATTCAAAAATTGTCGTATGTCTTCCCCATCTATTTTCTCCCTCAACTTCATATTCTTTGTCTCCTGTACCGTAAAGGAGTAACTCTTTTTTATCTTGAGACACTTCAGAAAGCTTTTTATTAAGTGGAATATTATTCTCCTGACAGAATGTCTTGAGTGTCCTACTAAACCATGAGTCATGGGTAAAGGTTGCGGAAAAAGGCATAAGACCTCCTTCATTTATGGTTAAGTTATCATTAAATACCAATTCTCCCTCAACTGTCAGTACTGTTCCAAGACCGTTACACGTGGGGCATGCTCCGTGTGGTGTATTGAAGGAAAAAATACGTGGCTCTATCTCGGGCAGTGAAATATTATCTACAGGGCAAGCAAATTTCTCAGAAAATAATTCATCTTCCATTTCTTTTGGAAAATCAGGAATTGAAAAGCCAGCGTCATGAATAACAGATACAATAAGCTCGCTATTTCCCAATTTAAGTGCCTGCTCAACGTCATTTGACAGTCTTAATTTATCTGTTTCTTTGGACAAAATGAGTGAATCTATAATAACTTCTATTGTGTGCTTGTTATTTTTAAGCAGAACAAGCTTTTCATCAAGGCTATATACTTTGCCATCAAGCCTTACTTTCCTATACCCTCTTTTTTTAAGATCCGTAAATAATTCCGTGTACTCTCCTTTTCTGTCTTTGACAATTGGAGAAAGTATCATTGCCCTAAGTTGTTTTTGGGTCGCAAATTTAGGATTTTTATTTAATTCCAAAATAGCATCGGTAATTTGTTCTTTACTCATGTGGGAAATTTCCCGTCCGCATTTTGGACAGTGAGGATGTCCCACGCGGGCAAATAAAAGCCTTAAATAGTCATAAATTTCTGTGACTGTGCCAACAGTAGAGCGAGGATTGTGAGATGCTCCTTTTTGGTCAATTGAGATTGCAGGAGAAAGTCCTTCTATTATATCCACATCAGGCTTTTTCATGATTCCCAAAAATTGCCTGGCGTAGGATGAAAGGCTTTCTACATATCTTCTTTGCCCTTCTGCATAAATTGTATCAAAGGCTAGAGAGGATTTCCCACTTCCAGAAAGTCCTGTAAAGACAACCAATTTGTCTTTAGGGATTTTAACATCTATATTTTTAAGATTGTGCTCTCTGGCACCTTTTATGGTAATTACGTCTGTCATAAATTGAATATGTTATTCCTTCAAAGTGGAGTTTCTCCAGATTTGGTCAGAACTGTATTTTTTGGGTGAATACTTAGTTTAGCAGATTTTTGAGGCCAAAACAACTCATTAAGACAATAAAGTCCTATTATGTGATAAATATCACTTGACAAGGGTTATAATGCAGTGTACTATGACCGAGATAACCTATGGTAGAACAAGGTATACATTATACAAGAATACATAACGCCGGAATTGTGGGAAGACATATTCTTGGCCCTTTAGCTGAAAAAGTAGTAGATAGAGCAGAAAAAGGTAAAAAAATTTCTTCAAGCGTTATCTCAACAACTCTTCATACAGCAAGAAGTAGATATGCATTTGAATCTGAATCTGGACATTTCCCTTTACAAAGGAGCGCACTCGTTATAAGAGAGATCTTCGAAGCAGTACCGTTTGAAGGAGATGCAGTTGACGTTGTATCCACAATAATGAATGTTTCAAAGGGAGAAATAAGAAGAGATCCACTTACTGCAGCACTACAAACAATTGGATCACTTATTCCATTTCTTCCAAGCGATCTGCTTCCTGCAACAAAAGCAGCTTGGGAAGATGGAGTTATGAGAGCACTTCTCAAAAGACAAGATTCAAGGGCTGTTAACATTCTCAATGCCGTTGAAGCAAGCAATACGCGAAGATTATCTTCTGATAACAAATAACCCTTAGCAATCTGCATTATTTTTTAAGATCGTCCTATATTTTCCACTAAAAAATGAACTTATTAAGTTTTTTGAAGAGCGCTCTTAATGAAAAAACTGAAGATTATCTACCAAGAAGTCTTTTACGTGTGTCTACTACTTGACCCTTTACCTGACCTAATTTATCTTTTGTGTCTTCAACTTGATTACCAACCCAGGCAGGAGTGTCTTTAATTGATCCGACTGTTGCATTAACTTCTTTTCTAATTGTCTCTTCGTGTTCTGCTCTTAGTTCATTGACTGATTTTATAGTTTTTCTTATAGCAAGCACAGGACCAAGAATATAGCCAGCAGCAATAACACCTAGGTCTATCAAAACTGCTTCCCAGCCAGTAAATGCTCCTTCAAGAATCGGGTTTTTAAAAGGAACATTTGTTACAAATCTAACAGCATCAGCAACAATAAGTGGAGCAGCCAAAAAACCTGGCAATGCACATCCTAGAAGTCCTTGAGCAAGCACCTTTGCGCCTTTAACAGGTACCTTTTCCGCAATTTGAAGTCCTTCCTCAGCAATATTTGAGCCGTGTTTAAGAGTTTTAAAGAAATGTCCACTCTCTAAATCCTCATGCTCGTCCTTTCCCAAACCTGTCTGCGCTTTAAGGTTAGCGTGAGCACCTTTAATGGTGTCCAATTGGGATGGTCTTAAGTGTTTGTGGAATCTCTTAGTTACTGCTCTTTCAAGAATGTTTGCCATATTGCAAATATAGTATAACTTTATAGGGTTGTCAATAACCATTTTATTTATGACCGGAGGCTATAATTCATTAGCTTAAATTAAGATCAACCAAAAATTAGAAAATTTTAATTAAATTAGCACAAATAAGTTTGTCTACAATGGTCTTGACATAGGTTATAGTTAGTTGTACTATCCCATTATATGACACAAGAAGCGCCAGTAATGATAGATACTTCTCCAGCTACTTCACCGGTTGGTAAAGAAAAAGGTAGAATTTTCAGAAGACATTCTGTTTCTTCAAACCCTGCAGAAAGACAGCAGCAAATGGATAAAATACATCAGGCGACAAGAGAGAATCCTACCCATAGACATAAAGCAGAGAATGCAACTACATTTGATGAAAGACTAGCATCCCACGCACAGAATTTATCCGAGCTTCTAACTAATCAAAAAGTTGATGCATCACCTGAAACAATTGCTCAACATATTTCCTCACACGTTGGTGATGCTCAGAGGCTTTTACAGCCTACAACCCCTGAAAAAATAATGAATGTTATTGGACCTATTGCAAGACCTATTACAAAATTAGCCAGTGCTGTTATACATATAGATGATTTAGCAACACATATTGCATCAGAGGGACTAAATTATCAGGCTGCAACAGGGAAAAATCCGAATGTAGGAATAGGAAGAGCAATAGCTGTAGGAGGTATTGAGTTGGGAATATCCGCTGTAACAACCTTTCTTGATATTGAAGGCGGAATTGGACTTGCTATAGATGCTGGAGTTGATTATCTGGTCGGTAAGTATTTGGAGAAAAAGTTATATCCAAAGACAGAAGTAATGGGAGAAAAAATAGAACACAAATCTTCAAATGGTGTAGTTACAGCGGCAGGTCTTGTTCCATGGGTACCTGTTGCACCAACACTTATGCTTTCTCAGTGGTATGGCAGATATCTTTTGAGACATGAATTAAAAGGTAATCCAGACCAGATGTCTCCTGCTGCACAAGAGACAGTCCTAAATGTTGCGTCATGGTCCACTCTTAAGGATTACCAACAAAATCATAGGAGAAAATAATTTTAATTACCTTGCTATCTTAGATTTTTCATGATATCATTCCCCTAATAAGATATGGTAAATGCAGAAAAACCACAAAAAAGAAAACTTTGGCAAGCAACCCCTGAGATGAAGCAACTCTTCAAGAAGGATGTTGCTAAAAGTGTTTTGATTTATACTCCAGCAGCAGCTTTAACAGCTTTTGCCTTACTAAATGGATACCATGATGCTGCACTTTGGTTTAATAATATCTCAAGCAACATCCCACTTATCGGTGGTTGGGTGCATAACTTTAACCCTGACGGTTTGGTACAAGGACTTGCGGGGCTTACTAACCATATTCCTGGAACAGATTCGGTCGCGAGCTTTGTCAAAGAAAAGCAAACAGAAGTGATTCCCGCCTTGAATGGCTTAGTTAGCAAGGATGCAACTTTGGCTGCGGAAGGTGCTGCAATTACAAGTCTTCCTTTAAATTTTATTAGAGTTGGTATGAAAAGTCTTGCAAGACGTTTAACTCATGTACACCAACAGGTAGAAAAACTAACTCAAGAAGGTAAGCAAGATGAAGTTCCTAATTATGCAAAACCGCTTGTTAAAAGTGCAAAAGGAACCTCAACGGGACTTGCAGTTGGCCTTACTTTAGCAGAGGTTGCTGTTGAAGCTGCAACAATGTGGGGTAGCGAGACTCCTTGGGGTCTGAATGATTTACTTCCTTTAGGAGAGGCAGCAATGGGTAAACATCCTTTGGTTGAAAAAATGACACTTGCAGACAGACTTTGGATGGTAGCATTTACCGCCGTTCCTTTTGTTCCAGCTGATGGACTTTTTCTTATCTATGCACTTTTAAGGAAAAAAGTTAATTCAGATGCTCTCTTGAATGCAAAACTTAACACTTCTAAAACCCCAGCAAGACGACAATAATCATACTAAAACCTTCTTCAAAAATTAGATTTATAGTAGTTGTCAGCCTTATAACTCTGTAGCTTAAATTTTAGTCCTTGCAATATGGAAAATTAGTGCTATAGTGTAATCAACATATGACAAGAGATAGATTAGTAATCCACTACGACCGCAATGTAAATGGTGTCGCTACACCTGCTGATATCACTATAAAAAGACCTCATGCACTCTCGCTCAGACCAAAACATGAAGCAAGAGCAAAGGACTCAAGAGCAATTGCAGAAGCACTGTATAAAGCAGATCCTACCCTTCCATTTTTTGACGGGGCAAATACAGATCGAGG
>DASVCQ010000126.1:0-9600 GCA_036381535.1 Patescibacteria group bacterium
TAAAGTTCATAAAGTTTTTAAAGTTATAAAGTAACTATTGCTATATTGTTACATTGATATATTATTTGATATGTCATCCCGCATCTAATGCGGGACCAGTTATTCGAAATGTTTATGGTAAGTTTGTCTAAATGTGTAGGATTGCTCGAAAAATAAAATCGTTCCAAACTAATCCTTTCTAACTTCTAATGTAGTTATTATTTAACCGGGGTAATTGAGGTCATTTTATAGGTGTTACCAACTTTATCTGCAGATATATTTACTGTTTTTCCGACTATCCAGCCGTTGGGATTTAAAAGACCGTTTCCTGAAAGCCAATAATTGCCCGAAGTCTTTGAAGTAGGGAGTAGTGAAAAAGTCATTTCAAAAGAAAGTGTGTCGTCTTTCTCAACTATATTTTGAGGGTTGCCCAGCATAAAGTCCTGAATCCGTTGGGCGGAAGGAGTCTTGGGGGACATAAAAGATAAAAGATAGTCTTTTACCAATTTTTCCGCTTGGAAATTAAGCTGCTGAGTGCGGGTTATGGCCGTTGCCGGATCAAGTTGTGCCATGGAAACAGATTTTTGGTATTGCATGCCTGCATAAAAGCTTGCTAATGGGATAATAAGTACCAAAATCATTGTTGCCAGGATTTTTGAAAAAAGAGTTACTGTTGTCAGTGATTTTGGGAGTCGTGCCATATATTCAGTATGGCAAGACAAAATAAAGGAGTCAAGAAGGCAGGTTTAGATAGAGGCTTTAAATTTTGCAGCAAGTCCACTTAGTCCTATACCAACTACAGTTGGTGCTGCTTTTACGGCAGTATTTAACCAAGATAAATCAACATTGGTTGTTGCCTGAGTGTTATAAAAATCAGAACCCGGCGTAAAATTAGGAACATAATTTACATTGTGGGCTTGTGTGTCGACAAAAGTTATATTTGCATGTTGGAGTAGGGTAGTGTCTTTAAGCAAGATAGTGCCCAGTATACCAACGGCTGTAGGGGTTAAGATGGCAGCCAAAGTACCGGCAAATTTCAACCTTTCTATTAATTTTTCTTTTCTTGTAGGTCTATTTACTAGAAATAAGGTTTCCATGACTGTATTATATCCTATAATTATTGCTGAGTCAATCCCCCTAATGCCTTCATCTTGACAAAAACCATAGACAGGAGTACAATTTTGTACTCTAGGACTTTATGAGCATCGAAGCTACAGACTCTGCGAGAGCAGATTTACTCCCTTCATCAGGTTTGGAAACCGAGAGGATATCTTCTGGCAATAATTTTGAGCTCCTCCCAACTGCTGAGGAATACTGGGGAAGACTTAAGGAAGATATAGATAATGCAAAAGATAATATTAACATAAGTAGTTTCCTCATGAATAATAGCGGAATAGCGGATGAAGTTATGTCACATCTTGAAGCTGCAACTTTTCGAGGGGTAAATGTTCGGCTAATGACTGATGGAATGTTCCCAATACCTGCCAGATGGTTTGTTACAGGAGGACTCATAAAGCGTATCCACAACTTTCAAAAAGAGTTGCGTAAAATACATAGAGAACAAAAAAAAGGCAAAAAATATACTGACCAAAAGATTGGTAATCTTTATTTTGCCTGGCCAAGAGAAAGGGGAGGTAGAAGGTCAATTTGGAGTTGGGCTAAAGATAGAACAATCAGACGTGATCACACGAAATTGACTGTTATAGACGGAAAAAAAGCATATCTTGGAGGGCGTAATATTTGGAGAGAGGATGCAGACAATCGTGATTTTATGGTAAGAATGACCGGAGATGTTGTTAAATCTGCTCAGGAAAGTTTTGAAGATACTTGGGCAGGACGACCAAATGCGGGAATATACCCTAAAGATGCAAAAATTGGTGAAGACACTTGCATAGTAAGAGACGTAAGAAGCTCAGAAAAGATATTTGATGGACTAATAGAATCAATAGAGAATGCAAAAGATAGAGTCTGGATAGAGACTCCTTATTTTGACAGAGTTAATTTGCTGCCTGTTTTTATTGCTCTTGGAAAAAGAAATAAAGATCTTATCGAAATTGGCGATAAGCCCCTTGACATTAAGCTTGTTACTACAGCTCCGCCAAGTAATAATCACAGAAATTATAGAATGTCTGCTCCATGGTTTTTGAATGAAATAGCACATGCTGGAAATGGTTCAGGTATTCAGATCTATGGATATCTGAAGGAAAATGGAAAAACTAAAACTAAGTTTACACTTAACCATTCAAAGGCAGTTTTGGTAGATGATTTGGCAATAATTGGGTCTTCTAATTTTAATAAATTGGAAATTTGGGGTGGAGGAAATGCTGAGACAAATCTTTTTACCAAAGAAAAAAGTCTGGTTGAGGCACTTGAGGGGTGGTTTGAGGAAGAATTTAGTGAATCATTAAAGGTTGCTCCAAAAGAATCAACTGTTCCGGAAAAAATTTATAGAAAGATAAGGGATATCGATAAAATTCCCGGTAAATTGTATGGTACTATTAGAAGGTGGACTCCCAAATTTTAAGCAATCAGCCTGAGCTTTTGAAGCCAAAATCCTCCTCAGGAATAAGTTATATAACAGCCATTATTATAATTTTGGTACTTCTTATTCTATCCATGATAGGATATGTTTTATATATAAAATCCTACCATCCTACACAAAATGCTTCACCTTTGGTATCTCCCACACAGTCAATGCAGATAAAGACAACAGATCTTGCGCCTGGAATTCCTGCGAATGAGAAAACAATCCTTACTATCCAACATAGTGACAGCAGTAGAGAAAGAATTATTCTAAAATCAGATTTGGTCGCGGGTTATATAAAATCTCTTCCTGAAGGAGAAAAAATGGTTTCAAAAGAAGCAGACAATTAAAATTTTTGAATCTATTTCTGCAAAAGCTTGTCTGTCCCTTGAATAAGCATATTTATTGCTTTTGCAACCTCAGGATTTGCGTTGGAATGTACATTGCGACTTAGTGAATAAAATCTTTCAATAGGATACTGGGTAAAATGGAAAGTCACATGTCTGTCATGGAATTGAGCCCTAGCAACGGGAAGTTTGTGTCTGAGAGTCTCGTTATCTGTTATGATAACACTTATCGAGCCGTTAGTAAGTGATGCTGCAATATGATTTTGAGTAACCTTTCGACTATGCCAATTTGTGAGCTCGATATCTTTTTCAAGTCTGCCGTTATTTGCCTCTAATTCTGGCTTTAGGGCTCTTTCTACCTGAAGAAGTTGCTCAAGAGGACTATTTTCAATAAGTATTTCTTTGGGAAGCCTTAATCTTCTTGACTGGGCACTTATCCCTACATCTTTATGTGTTTCAGTATCTTCACGCTTTAGGGTTGCTCTGTAAAATCTCAGCTTATTAAGAATTTCCCGGCCATTTGGGTCATGAAGAAGCCACCATGCTTCTTCTTTTGCATAGCCTAGTGAGACCAAAAGGGCAAGATCTGGCTCATTCTCAGGATTTAATAATTCTACAGCAGAAGACATATGTGCTGTACTTTACTTACAATAAGCATTTTTGTCAAGAGGCTTGGGAAAATTATTTTATGATTTAAGCGGTAATATTAGTCTTTACCCTAGATTGGTTATGTTGAAAATGACTCGATTTAATGTCAAAAATTGACTTTCTGAGCCTTTTACCCGCGATAATTTCTGATATTCTTTTACCGCCGTAAATTGAGGGGAGTATGCCGACACCATTACATCCAATGTTATACATAAGCACAGGATTTAGAGGTTCTACTCCTATTTGTCTAATAGAATTAGGTGTATATCCCATAAGTCCATGCCAACAGTAGCAGAGTTTGACTGGAGTCGTCTTGAGAAAAGGATAGGTTTTGTGGATAAATTCATCTATGTCTTCTCTAATATTTTCGGGGTAAGGATCATCTTGGGAATAGGTCATTTGAGGAGATATTTTATGCTCAGGTCCTCCTATACATAGCAGATTTTGTTGTCTAAGACTGTCTTTATATGGTCTTCGTGTTACATAAAAGTACGGCGGAAAATCTAGCGCATCTCTTCCTTGGATAAGTAAATCAGTATTTGGTAAATAACTTATGGCGGTGGGTTTTCTTTTGTCCATTTCTTGGTATGCAGCCATGTATCCTATTAGACCTGAAATGCTTTTATGAAATTTTTTATTGACATCTTTACCAAGTAAATTGACGATAGAGAAGTCGGTATAACCATTTGTACACAAAACAATTCTTTTGCAAGCTATTTTGTAATTGCCAACAGAAAAAGACGCAGAATTCTTGTCTAAATAAATTTTTTCTACTTTGCTTTTCTCAAAAATAGTAAATCTTTTTGGATAAAGATTTACTAAATAAGAACAAAGCTCGCTACAAAAAAGTGCGCTATTAATACTGCCTTTTTTTTGAACGACAACAGCAAGATAGTGCGGGTCATTTGTTTCTAGAAGGGATAAAATTTTTTTCTGAGGAATAAATTCATAAAGTCCTTCATATTTTTTATCTATTTTCAGGATTGTTTTCTTATTTTCAGCAATGAAAATTGGTTTTGTCTTTTTATGAGATTTTTTGTATATATACAAATCTTGAAGATATGATAATATTTCTTCTTTACTCTGACATCCTGAATATCCGATAAATTCATTGAGTTTGACACTTATTTGTGCATTTTTACAAATTTCCTTCATGAGTGACCAGGAGCCATCGATTGCTTTTTGACCTGAAATTGCTCTGCTACATCCAAACTCTCTAGCAATGCTAGACAAATGTCTTTCAAAATAACTAACAACTTGTCCTGCATTATGTCCGGTTGCGCCGCTTGCAACTATATCTCTCTCAAAAAGCGTCACATTAAAAGCAGTATTCTTGAGTACAAAATAGGCTGTAGAAATTCCCGCTATTCCTCCACCAATAATTGCAATATCTGTTATTTGGTCTTTTTTAAGTTGATAAGAAGTGTAATTTCTTTGCAATTTATCAATCCAAGGAGACAAATTGTGTGTCTTCATAAAGATGGTAAAGAGGGGAGAACAATAACCTTTAATAATATTGTAACAATTTTACTGAAGGTTGCAATACAGAAATATATAAAATCCTATGTTATGATAATAGCAGATGAATTTTCCAAATTTCCTTAAATTTCCTGATGACTTTTCTTTTGGCAGCTCAGTCTCAGCCTTTCAGGTAGAAGGAAATTCAGGAGAGAGAAAAAGTGATTGGGATGATTTTTTGGAAAGGCATTCAAATATTATCAGTCAGAATGAAAAAGGTCCGCAGTGGTGGGAAAAGGGAAAAGCTGAGGCAGATATAGATAAATTGGCGGACCTAGGAGTAAAAGTCCAAAGACTTTCATTTGAGTGGGCCAGAATTGAACCTGAGAAAGGAAAAATAAATGAGGACGCAATTCAAAGATACAAGGAAATAATTGAACATCTCCATAAAAAGAAAATAAAGCCGGTTGTAACACTTAATCACTATGTCCTGCCTTCTTGGGTTGCAAAAAGGGGAGCATGGGAAAACCGTAAAAATATCGGCGCATTTGAGAGATACGTCATAATGATTGTAAGTAGATTTCCGGAAGTTAAAACCTGGCTGACTTTAAATGAGCCATCTGTACTGATTGAATCAGGATATCTTCTTCCTTTTTTTCCTCCTCAAAGAGGAAGTGTTTTTGCCGCATTTAGGGCACATCACAATATGATGGAAGCCCACAAAAAGGCATATTTGGCAATAAAAGGAATAATTCCTGACTCGCTTATTTCGATGGCGTTTTCTTTTAGATGGTATAGACCAGAAAATCCAAAAGACATTTTTGAGAAGGGATATGCTGATTTGGTAAATTATTTTGACAGTATAAATTATGTTGATGGAGTCAAAGACTATTTAGATTTTATTGGAGTAAATTTTTATGCGGGGTATTATTTAAATTTGAATTTTTCCAAGATAAAATTTAGACTTCACGGTCCGGAATCAAAACCTGTTAAGACAATTCTTTTTGGGGAAGTTAGAAAACCCGGGGCATACGTTAGTGATTTGGGAGCACCGATTGTACCGGGATTTTTTCTGGATCTTCTCCAGACTTTGCACATAAAATTTAAAAAACCAATTATTATTACTGAAAATGGAATTGCTGATAGTCGGGATATTCATAGACCTTTTTATATGCTTGTCCATTTGGTTTCACTTTGGAAAGCAATACAGCAGGGGATTGATATAAGAGAATATATTGCCTGGTCAAGTGTTGATAACTTGGAATGGCTTGAGGGATATTCTCAGGAATTTGGATTGATTCATATAGATGCAAAGAGTGGAAAGCGGGAAATAAGAAAAAGTGCATATATGTATAAAGAGATTATTCAAGAGGGAGGGATTCATATAGAAAAACTTTTACAAAAATATTTTGATGAGGAAACACGGGAAAAAGCTGGAGAATTAATTCATCATCTGCTTCTAAAACACGGCAAGAATTATGATAAAAATAATTTTTCAATTGATGAGATAGATATACCTTTTGAAAAGAAATAAGTTAGTATAGTTTATAGAGTTATAAAGTTATAAAGTTTGTAAAGTTATAAAGTTTGTAAAGTTGTAAAGTTATAAAGTTATAAAGTTTGTAAAGTTCGTAAAGTTTGTAAATTTATAAATTAGCATCATTGTGAGGAAAGTAGTGACAAAGCAATCTGATGTAAGAGTTTGTAAAGTTTTTTAGTTTGTAATATAAAATTGTTAGATTGTTATATTGTTTAGAAATTTTAACTTGTCATTCCCAATCCACTACGGTTTGGTAAGCCTAGTCCTGAGTCAGGAATCGGGAATCCAGAATCAAGAACGAGGAGTTATGAGTCTGAAGTAATCCCACCATCACTTCGGTTGGGATTTTGGTAGTCTCCAAATGCATCTGTAATTGTATCGAGAAGTGGAGTACCATTTTGTGCAGAGACAAAGTCGTTACTTAGTCTTCGTATAAATCCTTCAGGATCTGTTGGCCAATTACTCTTTTCAAGAATTTCTCGTCTTTCATTTAAAAGCTTTGACAATGCTTTTGTGTCAGCAATGTAAAGTGCACCGGAGACAATAACACAATCTTTTGGACTAAAAATGATGGCTATTTTCCCCTCCCGTTGGGCTTCTTTTTGAAGAATTTGCGGATCTTCACCGTTAAAATTTTTAATAAAATCTAGAGGCAAATATGAAAGAGGCTTTTTGGGGCCGACACGTCTTAAATCATCACAATAGTATTTTTTTCCGTGTGTACCAGCAGTTGTAATGTAGTTTTCCAAACCCATACGCGTACTCTAATATACAAAAAGAATTAAGTCAAATGACTAATTTATAGTTGTATAACAATTGGCAAAAGTAAATTGGCAACTGATTCTTTTTTGACTTGCAAATATTTGCCTCCCAAAAATCCCAAAAGAATCATAATATACAAAGGGATAACTTTTACAAGAAGAGTCAAAAAAATCTCCATCTATAACTATTGTAAAAATAAATTTTGGGTTTGGGAAGGGTAGAGAATACCAAAATGAAATTTTTAAATGGAGGCTAAATAACCTTATACTAACCTATTTTTATTATTTATGGGGGAGTTTGGTTATCTGCATACAGGCGACAGATCCAAGCAATACAGGGTTATTACTGTCAGGATGTGATGATGACATTTGAATAGAGCAACCCAGTTTGGTAAAAAAATCATTAACTTCCTTTTGTGTTCGTGGTGATTGTTCCCATGCGCTAAGAGGAAATCCTGTGTTAAGTAACATTGCTCCTCCCACATTGAGTACACGTGATAATTCGCGAAAGACATGTTTACTTTCTCTACCAAATTTAATAAAACTTCCCTTCTTTTGCATTTTTTCGTATTCTCCGGATGATTCAGGTTTTGTATATTTAAAGTCAGAATATAATGGAAATGCCAAGGAGGACAATATCACATCATACGCACCGTTTGGCGCTTCTGAAAGTTTGTGCCAATCCCATGACTTAAAATTTTCCCTTGCCAACATCCACGCTTGTTGTATTTCTGCCTGAGTGGGTGTTTCTCCGGGGAGTTTTAAGGGAAGAGTTTGCATTTCATAATCACTCGCCCTGTACATGATATTCACAGAATCAATATGTTTTGGAGTAGGTTCGTTAGGATGACGAATTGCTCGTAGAGCTACTTCCGCGGCAAATCTACCTGTTCCAGATCCTAAGTCCATAACTGTTTTATTTGCCATTAATTCTTGTAATTGCAAAGGCGATTTTCCTAAAGTTGTTGCGTATTCTGCAATGCCACTATTTGTTTCTAGTGCAGTAGTGCGAGCTTGTATCTCAGCTACTGATGGTCCAGCCTTAGAATTTTGTTCTTTTGCTCTAACAGCTTGTTGGTCTTTGGGAAGGTCTGTGGTAGGACCTACTGAAACAGCATGCGGGTGAGTCTTTTTCATACTTAGAAATCTCAATAATTTACCAACTGCTCCTTGCTCCCTTTGGTGTATTGTATTTGATTCTTTATCTGTAGATTGTGGCATTAACTCCGTATTATCCATATTAGAATAATACTCTATTATATGTTTTTAGGTCAATTGTTGTCATGTCCTAAGTAAATGCAGTGCAATTTGTAGTCTTGACGTGGAGGGTGGTTGGGCATATTTTTTTATACAATATAATTTAAAGTAATGAAATTTATTTTGTACTCCCTAGAGCTAGAGTTTTGAGAAGAGGAAAAGTGTCATAAACTTGTCCCTTTGGTACGGAGCCAAAGTGCCCGTCATTAAGGATTACCTGAGTACCTCCTAAATTATCAAACATCATCCGGCCTTGTGTATCATTACAATTCCATGGGTCATTTACGGAGTTTATGAAAATAATTTCTTTTACATTTTGCCTAATCTTTTCCCAGTTATATTCTTCCTGAAGTACCGGATCTTCCATCTGATCATCAGGATGGGTGCAATATCCTGCAACTAGCACTGCTTTCTCAATTGGAATGTCAATATTTTCCAAGATGCTAAGAATAAGTGGTCCGCCAGCAGAATGCCCGATTAATAATGTTTTGTCATCAAATTTATGTTGACTCAAGACTTTAGGAAGAAAAGTGGAGATGGGTTCTTTATTGATTGTTGGGTTGTATGGTATTTCTACCTTATAACCATCTTTCCCCAATTCTTCACCAAGCCATTTGTACCAGTACCTATCTGGGTTATCCTCCGTACCATGAAAGATAATTGCATTTTTCATTAATTGGATTATATCAGAATAGAAGTTGAGGTTGAAGACTATTTAACCGGCTGTGAAGTATGCGCGATTTCAAATTATGGATCGATCCATAATTTAAACAACGCTTAACTTTACAGCAGTCCCTAAGTAACTTTGTTGGAAGGTATTTTTATGATTTTTAAAGATTGGTTTAATGGGAAATTTTTGTGACAAAGTAACGGCGGGTCCATGGAACCCTGGGATTTTTATCCCAAAAGCATATTTACTTTGACATTACAAGAGAATTTATCACATAATATAGTGTAGATATGTCTTTAAGAGATGTTTTTGAAAGTTGGAAAGGTGGAAAATTAAATCCAACACATAACAAACCACCAACTTCGGAAATCCATGATGCAGTGCAGACAAAAGAGGTGCCAGATACGCTCTATGGA
>DASVCQ010000127.1:0-32619 GCA_036381535.1 Patescibacteria group bacterium
TCTATTTTGTGCTCTCGTCTATTGAGGTATTTTTCTTTTTTGCGGAGTTTGAAGAAGTACACCAAAACATAAATTAATATGGCAACATCCGCAACAGCATTAAAAACCTGAAACATTTCGGGCAGCATATATCTATTCTATACTGCTTTGTCCATAAAAACAATTTAAATATGAAAATTGTGGCAATGTAATTTTTCTAAGATATGAATGTCAGAGTCTAAGTATTAGGAATGCAACAAAAAGTCCTGCTCCTATAATCACAACAACAATTGAAACGTTAAAAATTATTCCCAAATGGATAACTGCGCTTGCTGCGGGATTTCGCCCCAGTGCTTCAACACCTTTTGCTGCTGTTCGTCCAAAGCTGATAAAGCCTAAGACAAATGACCCTAACACAACAATTGCTGCAACAATGTACTTAAAAATAGCACTGGGTGAGTCTTTTGTGGGTAAAACAGCAATTTTTAAGATATCAGTTAGGGTCCCCACGAAATTTGGCTTTGAATTAAAGTAATGCAAATTAAGACTTACTGCAATTAAGCCTATTTTTTTAGGATCAGTAACGCTATAGTCTTCAAGAGCGCTTCCCAAAACATATCCTGATTTTGTTGCTTTTACTCCAACACCCGGTATAGTTGATGTTGTCATCTGATCGCCTTTTTTTATTACTCCCTGCTGACTTGAGACAAGTAAATAAATAGTTCCGTCTGAAATAACAGGTATGCCATTACTATCTCCGATTGTATTAACAATAATTCCCGCATTTCGACTAACTACTCCAAGTACCTGTGAATCGTAAGGTGTTATAGAAAGTATTGCGCCTTTTGGTGACGAAGATAAAATGGCACCGTCTTTAACGTTTTTTTCCTGAGTATCTACCATCCTGGCAACTCCAAGTCCGGCAACTGCAGTCTGGCCGGAGTCCTCAGTCGGGGCTGGAGTTGTTTGGGCAAAGACAGGAGAATTAATTAAGGAAAAAATAGATAGAGTAAAGGCGATTACAAGTAAAATTTTTTTCATATTCAATTACTAATATAGCCGACTTTAAGTCAAGTTTCCACTTTAAAGAAGAGCAAGTAATTTATCAAGAGGCATGGTAGCAACACAAAGCACTGTATCCGCACCGCCGTAATACATATAAACTATTCCGTCTTTAATTGCCGCGCCGCATGGAAATACAACATTGGGTACAATGCCTTCTGTTTCATACTCCATCTCAGGCTCAAGGATTGGCTCGTCTGTTCGGCCTAGAATTTTCCTTGGATCATCATAGTCAAGAAGCATTGCGCCTACTTTATAAACAAAACCCGGTTGACCCACACCATGATATAAAAGCAACCATCCTTTTTCAGTTTCAAGCGGAGGTGCTGCAATTCCAACTTTTACATTATCCCATTTATCTTTTCTCGCCTGGGCGATAATGCCACCAGTTAAATATTTTCTTTCCGGGAAATCCAAATCTCTTAGAAAATCACACCACATAGCGTCTCCAAGTCTATGAAACGCAATATATCCCTCACCCCTTACTCTTTTTAAAATACATGCATCTTTGTCATCAACTCCGGGAGGAGATATAAGCTTCGGCTCATCCCAATTCCAACGTTTGTCTAAAAAGTCAGAGACAGAAATTGATGTAAGAGCAACACGAGGAGGGTTATGGCCATCATATGCGGTATAGGTCATATATAATCTATCAACAATTTTAGTGATTCTTGGGTCCTCGCATCCTGAATTTCCAGGCTGATCTTTTATTTCAAAGGGAGCTCTGGGTACATAAATTGGGCTAGTTAACCTTTCGTCAATATGAAATCCGTCGGTTGATGATGCATAACCAATAGTTGACTTACCATTTGATGATTGTGCCCTATACAAAATATGGAATTTACCTTCTTCATAAATTACTGCAGGATTAAAAGTACCTTGTTTTTCCCAGTCAAGCTCGGCAAGAGGCCTAATGATAGGGTTTCCTTCAAATCTCGTAAATCTTTTATCATCCATGTCAGGTGATAAAGTTTTTTTCTCAACAGGGCGAAGTTGATCTAAGAGCGAAGCAAGGTGCATTGTTGCCAGTGCAACTCTTGTGTCTGCTGCACCGTAATAAACATACAAAAGTGAATCTTTTATAAGTGCGCCGGATGGGAAAATCACATTGGGTATAATACCTTCTAACTCGTAAGGCTCCTCAGGTGTTAAAAGAGGAAGGGTAGTCCTACCAACAATTTTTTGAGGATTTTCTAAGTCAAGTAGAACTGCTTCGATTCCAAAAACCTTGTTATTTGTCAGATAATTTTTTATATATGAGTAGATAACAAGCCAACCATTTTGTGTTTTGATAGGAGGTGCTCCTAATTCTACCTGATCGCGAGCATCACGAAGTAAATGAATAATATGATCATTTGCTCCTTCATACCATGATGCCCAATATTGCTGGGACCAAATGTCCTCTACTTTATCAAAAGTTGCAAGAGCAATCTTTGCAGGAGGCAAATCTGTATTCATTGTCAGAAGTACTGCATATTTTCCATTAACTTTTTCAGGAAACATTCCCATGGCTTTTGAATTAAAAGTAGTGACTGGATGCTTTTCAAAATGCTCAAAGTCTTCAGTAACTGCAACAGCAAGCTTTATTCCGTATGCTGCGAAAGGATAAACAGAAAGGGCAGTATAAAAAATATAAAATTTTCCGTCCATAAATGTAATTCTTGGGTCTTCACATCCGTAAATCTCCCAATCTTCAGTAGGTTTGATAATTTGCTTGTGTTCTTTAAAATGTATCCCATCCTCACTTTCTGCATAGCCTATTGATGAAACCTGCATTTTAACTCCGTTTTGATCGATTGGGTCAGATAATGCACGAAATACCATATGGTATTTACCGTTTGCAAATACAACACACCCATTAAATGCGCCGTCTTTTTCCCAAGGATGATTTGGGTCCGGAGAGACAACTGGGTTGTCTTGAATTCTTGAAAGTGTTGCCATAATTTTAGTATAGAGTATTTATTCAATAAAAGGAAATTATTTTTCTAAAAACACAATTTATGAAAATGACGGACTGGAAATTTTTGTGAGTTTTGGATCTTGGTGATGTTTCATTTCATCAAGGAAAGTATCCAGATCTGCGCTTGCTGCACAGAGATAACTATCAGCTCCGCCGTAGTAAATATGAAGTTTGTCTTTCATTATAACCGCGCCACAAGGATAGACAACGCCTGCTTTAAAGCCATTATTTTCATAATCCTCATCTGGCTCAATAATTGGGGTATGCGTCCTGTATAGGACCTTTGAGGGATTATTTATATCAAGCATCATTGCACCTATCTTGTATCTGCTTGGATCTTGATATCCAACTGACTGATAGATAAGAAGCCAACCGTCCTTAGTCTCCATTGGTGGTGCACCTGCTCCAACTTTTTTACTGTCCCAAAATTTTTTTCTAGGTGGAATAAAGTAATGCCCTTGTAAAAATTCATTAAATTCTAAATTATCCAGATAGTCAATTAAAATATTTGGATAGACTCTATGCATTACTACATATTTGCCGTTTACTTTTCTTGGCAAAACAACGGCACTTTTATTTACCATCCCCGGTGCTGAAATTAGTTTTGCTTGGTCCCATTTTTCCCAATCGTTTTTCAAAAAATCATCAATATGGATACTGGACATAGCAGCTCTTGGAGGAGTCGCCCCGTCAAATGCAACGTAAGTGAGATAAACTTTATCTTCAACTCGGGTAATACGAGGATCCTCAACTCCACCGTATCCTCCTCCTGAGGCAAAATGTTGAGCAATAGAATCAAATCTATGTCCGCCAGGAGTCTCAAAAGGTTCGCGTGGTATATATGCAGGAAGGTCTGAGCGTGTATCTATATTTATGCCGTCACTACTTGTTGCATATCCGAGGACTGAAAGGTCTGTATCACCAAGTGCTCGGTATAAAAAGTGAACTTTTCCATCTTCATAAATTGCTGCCGAGTTAAATGTAGCACGTGATTCCCAAGGAACATCCGGTCTTGGAGCAATAATCGGATTGTTATGTGCCTTTTTAACTAGATGAGTAAATACTTTTCTGGATGGAATTTCTGTAATTTGTGGAATTGAGCAAGAAACAGAAAAAATAGTACTATCATTTACACTGAAATAAAGAATAACAGAATCTTTCAAAACAGATCCAATTGGGCAAATCTCATCTTTATAAAACTCCTCGGGCAATGTGTAAAGAGGTTCATCAGTCCTCCAAAGGAGTTTTGTCGGATCTTCCCGATCAAAATATGCAGCACCAATACTATAATGAGTTTTGCCATTTATATCATTCTTTGCATAATATAAAAGTAAAATTTTGTCCTCGTACAAATAAGCATTTGCAACTTCGAGATCTTCGTTATCAAAAAAATTTTCTCTTTTTGATAAAAGAATTTTATCTTCTAATTTCCACTTTACTAAGTCATCTGATAGAGCAACACGTATCTCTTTTTCTCCCGTATACATTACAAATTTTTCTTGATATTGGTATTCAGGAATTACTGTTGCAGTTTCATTAATTGAGTCAATTTTCCCAATTTTTTGCCATACAGAGAGGTCTGTAGACAAAGCGCCCATAAGCATACTGTCTGTTTTGGCGTGTTCTTTATAGGTAAGAATATATTCGTGGCCTTCTTTTGAAATGCGGAAGCTGTCCCAATTGTAACTCTGTTCTTCTCTTTGCATATTGTCAAATGCAAAGACATATTTGCCATTTTGTCCAAAAGTAAATCCGTCGCTGCTTATTATTGCTTTAAAGAATACGTTATCGCCTTCTTTTTGGAGAAAGTAAATAACGATTTCTTCGTGTTTTTGAGCAACGCCTACAAATTTAATCATTGGTAGAGAGATTCACTACTACAAGAAAAGGGACAAACTCCCCTCTATTATCAGTGAACACCAAATCATATTATTTTGTCAATAAGCAAAGTCACACTTTGGACTATATAATAAGCATTATTGGTAATTGTTAAAAATTACTTTACTTAGGATTCGGGTTTTAATCACTATATAAATAGTATACTACATAATTACTTCATTTTTTGTAACTACTTTACAAAAAATATTTTGAATGATAATTTAAAGTTATGAGAGCAGCTCAAATTAATTCTTACGGAGACTCAAGCGTTATTCAAATTAATGAAATCAGCAATCCGTCTGTTGAGAATGGTAAGGTTATTATTGAAGTTTATGCATCTAGTATTAACCCAATAGATTGGAAACTTCGCGAGGGTTATCTTAAAGACTATGTTCCGCTTAATTTTCCTGTTACTTTAGGTGGAGATTTTTCTGGAGTGGTAAAAGAGGTTGGTGAATCAGTAGAAAATTTCAAGGTAGGAGATAAGGTTTTTGGACAAGCAGGTGTATTAAATGGAGGAAGTGGAGCTATGGCAGAGTTTGCTTTAGCAACTTCCTCTAAAGTAATTTCTATGCCTTCAAATCTTGATTTTCCCGAGTCAGCGAGTCTTCCTTTGGTTGGAGTTAGCGCAATTCAGGCAATTGAAGAGGAAATAAATATTCAAAAAGATCAAAAAATTTTAATTCATGGAGGTGCCGGCGGGATAGGATCTATTGCGATTCAAATTGCTAAAGCACGAGGCGCATATGTTGCAACAACAGTTGGTACTAAAGATATTGATTTTGTAAAATCATTGGGAGCAGATGAAGTGATAGATTTTAAAGTTCAAAAATTTGAAGATATACTTTCTGGATATGACGGAGTTTTTGACACAGTTGGAGGTGAGACAACTACCAATTCATTCAAAGTATTAAAAAGCGGAGGAATTCTGGTTTCGATGGCAGGACAACCGGATGAAGATCTGGCTCAAAAACACAATGTAAAAGCAATTGGACAAAAAAGTGATGCTACACCAGATCGTCTTTCTCGTCTAAAAGAACTTATTGAGAGCGGTAAAGTAAAACCAATTATAGATAAAGTTTTTCCATTTACAGAAGTTAAGGAAGCATTTGTCTATCAGGAGAAAAGTCATCCAAGAGGAAAAGTTGTACTTCAAATAAAATAAAAAATTTATTTCTCTGAATTTTGCCACATGTTGTAAAAATTCTCCATTGCTATCGCAACATTTTTGTAGTCTGCATTTGTTTTAGTTTCTTTGTTTTTTAGTTCATTTGGTATAGGAATGTCTCTAACAGGAATTGCTCGTGATATGCTAACAGTCTTTTCAAATGGAGATCTTTTAACAAATCTTCTAAAGAGTAAGCTTATCAAGTCTCCTTTCTTTGCGTTATCTACTTTGGCCATGACCAAGTAAGCCTCAGGTAAATTGAGAGCCTTTTCTAAAAGCTGTAGAGATCCATTTCTCCAGTTACCTGTCTTGTCTCCCCCATCAGGCATTATCATTATTGCTCCACCATCCGCAAGCCTTTTTTCTGCTTCAAAAATTTGTTTGGTATTTCTGTCCCTTCGTATTTGCCTATGTCTTTTTCCTTCAAAAATAAATTTATGATATACGGGGATTAGACAAGATTTTATTTCTTTACCAAAAAAATATTCGACTCCCGAAAGAGCAACAACAGATAAATTCTTTCTGGGAGGTAATGCTGCAACAAAAAATAGCGGCTCAATCATATGTGGGTGATTCGAAACCAGTATAACCGGCTTTGAGGTATCCTTAAGTATTTCTTGAGTATGCCTTTGGTCACCGTCCCAATAGGCTGTAGTTTTTAATTTAAATTTGGAAAAAATTTCTCTTGCTGCACCGGGTATTCCTTCTTTTTCTGTTGCTTTGTCCAGCCTTTTAATAAACCTTCTATATGGTCCATATTTGTTGAAAGTTCCAACAAAACGCAAAATACGTTCTTCTTTTCTCACCTTTAGGTCAATTCTATCAGACTTTTACCATTTATCAAAAGTACTTTACTTATTGACAAATGCAACTAAGTTGCATATAATGATGTTATGAATAATTCACAACACGATTGTAAAAATGAATTACAAAATGTTTCGTTACAAGTGACGCCCGCGCGTATTGCTGCAATGCAACTATTTGAGTCGCATGATTCTCCTCTTGATGCACAATACTTAATAAATCATTTACATAATGAGTTGGGTATAGACAGAGTAACTGTTTTTAGAATTCTTAATACATTTGTTGAAAAAGGACTTATCAGAAAATTGGAATTTGGTGAAGGGAAAGCTAGATATGAGCTGAATAATAAAGAGCACCACCATCTTATTTGTAAATCGTGCGGTAGCATTGAAGACATCTCCGATTGTAATATTTCAAGTCTTGAAAAAGACATAAAAAAAAAGAAAGGATTTTTGGTTCAACAACATTCATTGGAATTTTTTGGAATTTGTAAAAATTGCCAAAAATAAAAAATATGCAGGCCATAATATTATCTTTTTTCACTTTTATATCTACTGCTTTAGGTGGAGTCTTTGCACTTAAATTTAATAAAAAACTTCATCTTATCATGAGTTTTACGGCGGGAGTACTTATTGGTGTTGCTTTTTTTGACATAATGCCTGAAATATTTTCTATTGCAGAATCTTCACATACTGATGTTATATATTCTCTGGTTGCTTTGGTAGTTGGATTTTTTGTGATTCACACTCTTGAAAAATTTGCCCTAATTCATCATTCACGACATGAAGAAGAATATGCTAGTCATTCACACAAATCTCCGGCGGTAGGTATTATTTCAGCGAGCGGACTTTCCTTTCACAGTTTTTTAGATGGTGTCGGTATAGGTCTCGCCTTTCATATAAGTAATAATGTTGGATTTTTGGTTTCAATTGCAGTTATTGCCCATGACTTTTCAGACGGTTTGAATACGGTAGTGCTGATGTTAACCAATAGAAATACTTTCAAAAGGGCAATAACACTTTTAATTTTTGATGCTGTTGCACCAATTTTGGGAGCAATTTCAACTCTATTTTTTGTAATTCCAGAAGGTGTTCTGCTTTTATATTTAGGATTTTTTGCAGGGTTTTTACTTTATATTAGTGCATCGGATCTACTTCCTGAGGCACATTCAGAACATAGTTCTATGTCAATGATTGGGCTTACTTTTCTTGGTGCATTTTTTATATTTCTTGTAACAAGGTTTCTCTAACTTTTTCAGCTTTTTCTCAGCAACGGTCTTTATATTTGAATTTATCTTATGAAAAAAATTACAATTGTACTTCTTCTTGTTATTGTTGTTGGAGGATACCTTTTATTTAAGAGCGGATCTAATAATTCTACAAATGCAAATAATTCAACTACAGATACTTTAGGTGCATCCGAAAATAATACTTCTCAAAATTCACAAAATAATTCAGCAACAACTAGTTATAAAGACGGAACATATGATGGTGATACAATAGATGCATTTTATGGAATGGTCCAAGTTGAAGCAGTAATAAGTGAAGGAAAGATAACAGATATTAAATTTTTGCAATTTCCGGATAGTCCCGGACACACATCAGAAGTAAGTAGCCAGGCACTTCCTGCTCTGAAGACAGAAGCAATTCAAAAGCAATCTGCACCTGTTGATGTAATAGGAGGTGCAACCCAAACTTCTGACGGATTTAATAAATCTCTTGCATCCGCTCTCCAAAAAGCACAATAATATTTTCAGTATATGAAAGATACTCGCGATATTATGGGAATGCCAATTATTATTGAAGTAGTTGACAAAAAAGTTACACCCAAAAATATAGAAAATGTTTTTGAATATTTTGAATCAGTAGACAAACGCTTCAGCACCTACAAAAGAGATAGTGAAATTTCCAAAATTAACAGAAATGAAATTCTTCCAAAAAATTTTAGTTTGGAAATGCAGGAGGTTTTTAAATTGTCTGAGGAGACAAAAAAAATAACAAAGGGATATTTTGATATTTATCGTAACGGTCATATCGATCCTTCAGGACTAGTTAAAGGATGGGCAATTTTTAATGGAGCAAAAATTTTAGACGAGTTGGGTTTTGAAAATTTCTATATTAGTGCAGGTGGAGACATACAAGTAAAGGGCAAAAATGAGAGTAGTAAAAAATGGAGAATTGGAATAAAAAATCCTTTTAATCAAGAAGAAATTATAAAAATAGTTGAATTAACTACAGAAGGAATTGCAACATCAGGCACTTATATTCGCGGTCAGCATGTTTATAATCCATTTAAAAAAGGAGATATTACAGACATTGTAAGTCTTTCTGTTATCGGTCCGAATATTTATGAAGCAGATAGATTTGCGACTGCTGCATTTGCTATGGGGATGGATGGAATCAAATTTATTCAAAAACAAAAAAATTTAGAAGGATATATGATAGATAAAAATGGTATTGCAACATTTACTGAAGGTTTTGAGAAATATGTAGTGAATAATTAACAATTTTTTAATATAAATATTCTTTTTAATAAATGGGCATTTTTTAAAAGTTTAAAAATAGATGGGAAAAGTTTAAAATCTTTGAATCATAGTCTTTCAGCCTCTCTTAAGCGATTTCTCAGCTAGAAAAGTGTATAATTGGGCCATGAAATTACTTCTTGTTGAGGACGAACATAAAATTGCTGCCTCAATTAAAAAAGGTCTAGAGCAGGAAACATATACCGTGGATGTTGTTTATGACGGGACTTCAGGTTTGGATTTAGCACTAACTGAAGAATATGACTTAATTATTTTGGACAGACTTCTACCTGAGATTGACGGTGTAGAAATTTGCCGGCAAATTCGTGAAAAAGGCAATCATACCCCTATTCTTATGCTTACTGCAAAAGGTCAACTTCAAGACAGACTTGAAGGATTTAAGGCGGGCGCGGATGATTATTTGATTAAGCCTTTTGCCTTTGAAGAGTTACTTGCCAGAATTCGTGCGCTTTCCAGAAGACCAAAAAAAAGCATAAGCAATATTCTTTCCTGCTCTGACCTAACACTTGATACAGACGCTTTTGAAGTAAAAAGAGATAAAAAATTCATACAACTTTCCAGTAAAGAATTTGCATTACTTGAATATTTAATGAGACATCCAAATAAAACTCTTACTAAAGAACAAATTATATCTCACGTTTGGAATTATGATGCGGATATTTTGCCAAATACTGTTGAAGTATATATCGGATACTTAAGAAGTAAAATTGATAGAAATTTTCCCATGCTTCCAAAATTAATCCACACTGTACGGGGATTTGGGTATAAAATAGGAGAATAGAATATGTTTGGACGGGCGCGCTTTAGACTGACTGCCTGGTACTTGCTGATCATAATGGGGATCAGTATTTTATTTAGTGTTGCTTTTTACAATGTTACGACTCGTGAAGTGCAAAGAGTTGTTGTTAGGGTTAGGACGGAGCTTCACGATCCATTTGATGTAACACAAATTCCTCCTCAAATTGCAACACAAAGAATTCAAGATTTACAAGAATCTCAACAACGTCTCCTTTTCGCACTTATAGTCCTAAACGGAATTATTTTTCTTGTTGCCGGAGGAGGAGGATATTTTTTGGCGGGACGAACTCTTAAGCCCATCCAACAAATGGTAGATGAGCAGAATAGATTTATAACGGATGCATCACATGAGTTGCGTACTCCTCTAACCTCAACACGCACGGCAATGGAAGTAGCATTAAGAGATAAAGATTTAAATTTAAAAGATGCAAAAGACGTAATTAAAAGCAGTCTTGAGGATGTAAAATCTATGCAGTCACTGTCTGATAATTTACTTATTCTTTCTCAGTTTGAAGGTCAGGAATTAGGAAATTTATTTGAGAAAGTTCTTATAGCATCCGCAATTGCATCAGCAATTAAAAAAGTTGAATTTTTAGCAAAAGAAAAACAAATTAAAATTATTAAAAAAACAAATAGTTTTGCTGTAAAAGGTAACTTCCAAAATTTGGAAGAATTATTTGTTATTTTTTTGGATAATGCTATTAAATATAGCCCAAAAAAAAGCAGTGTATATATTTCAGCCGGTAGGACAGATGGACATGTTGCAATTACTATTTCAGATGAGGGAATTGGAATAGCAAAAGAAAATATATATAGTATATTTAATAGATTTTATAGAGAAGAAAAATCTCGTACCAAAAATAAAGCAAGTGGTTATGGGCTAGGACTATCCATTGCTAAAAAAATAGTTGAAGAGCATAAAGGATCTATAAAAGTAGACAGTAAAGTAGGTCGCGGGACAACATTTAAAATTATCTTGCCGATAATGAATTAGAATTCAGGTTTTTCTCAGAATATGAGTTTAGAATTTATGAGTTATAGTAATATGTTAGGAAAAGTTAAAAAATTATTCTTTCCGAATAGGAAAAGAAGTATTATTACAGCTGTCGGGATAGTTATATTAATTGGAATAATTTGGTTTTTGATTCCTAAAAATCAAGCTCCTCAATATCAGACTGCACAGGTTGAAAAAGGTACTCTGATAACCTCAGTTAGTGCCTCAGGTACTGTCTCGTCCGGAAGTAATGTGAGTATAACAACTTCAGCAACAGGTGTCGTATCTGATGTTTATGTAAAAAATGGTGATACCGTTGAGGAAGGACAAAAAATTGCCGATATAACACTTGATCAAAATTCGCTGCAAAAACAGACATCAGCATGGGCAAGTTATTTAAGTGCTCAAAACAATCTTAATACAGCAAAGTCAAAAATGAATTCCCTTCAGTCTGCGCTTTTTAAGGCAAATCAGGCTTTTGTGAATGATAAGGGAATCCCTAATCCTTCAGATCAAGACAAACAAGACCCAAAATATATTGAAGAACAAGCTGATTGGCTACAGGCAGAATCGGATTATAACAATCAACAAGGAGCAATTGCTGCCGCTTCAGCCTCTCTTACCAGTGCATGGTATTCATATGCCCAACTTTCATCAACAATTACTGCACCAAGTGGCGGAACAATAAGTGGACTTTCAATATCTAGCGGTACTCCTCTAGTTCAGTCATCATCAAATTCTAGCTCTCCATCAACTAATTCACAGACTGTTGGTACGATTACACTTCCGAGTAGTAATATTCAAGTGTCAGTTGACTTATCAGAAATTGATGTGACCCATGTTAAAATTGGACAAAAAGCAACAATAACTCTTGATGCATTTCCTGACAAAACTTTCACCGGAGAGATTACATCAATTGATACACAAGGAGCTGTCTCATCCGGTGTTACAAGTTATCCTGCTGTCATAACACTTGATACAAATGATACTTCAATCTACCCAAATATGGCAGCAAGCGCAAAAATAATTACTGCGGTTAAGGACAATGTTCTCCTTGTCCCATCAACAGCAGTACAAAGTCTTAACGGACAATCAACTGTTAGGATAATGAAAAATGGACAGGTTCAAAGCGTTCCTGTGACAATTGGGGATGCAAATGATACCCAAACAGAAATTGTTTCTGGACTTTCAGAAGGAGATACGGTTGTAACGAGTGCTTCAATTCAGACTACAACTGGCGCAACTTCATCTCCATTTGGTGGTGGAGGCTTTGGGGGCAACAGAGTTTTCATTAACGCTGGTGGAGCCAGAAGAGGTGGATAGTCTAATTTAAATCTTTAATGAGAAATTCAAAATGTTTAATTTTTTTAGCGCTGTAAAAACTTTTTATGAACTCAATTATTTCAGTTACTCATCTGTCTAAAGTGTACAAAACGCAGGATATAGAGACAGTTGCCCTTCAAGACATATCATTTAACATAAAGAAAGGAGAATTCGTTGCCATAATGGGACCTTCAGGAAGTGGTAAATCTACTCTCATGCATATACTTGGAGCGTTGGATACTCCAACAAACGGAACATATATTTTGGATGGAGAAAATGTTGAAAAATTAACGGAAGATAAATTGGCAGAGATACGTAATAAAAAAATAGGTTTTGTTTTTCAGGCCTTCAATTTACTTCCGCGAACTACTGTTTTGCAAAATGTAATGCTTCCAATGAGATATGGCGGAGTACCTTTTGAAAAGAGAAAAGAAGTTGCTGAAAAATATATAAGGATGGTTGGACTTGGTGAAAGAATAAATCATACGAGCAGTCAAATTTCCGGAGGACAACAACAGCGCGTTGCAATAGCTCGGGCACTTGTAATGAACCCCTCTCTTCTTTTGGCAGATGAACCAACAGGAAATATCGCAACAGCACAGGCAGAAGAAATAATGGCAATTTTTCAATCCTTAAATAAAGAAGGCCATACAATTGTCATGATTACGCACGAGCCTGATATTGCTTCACATGCAAAAAGAATAATCCATGTTAGAGATGGAAAAATAATTAAAGATGAAATAAATAAAAAACAAACCCTTGCGAAAGCTAAAAATTAATTTATGTTTGATGATTTTAAAGAAACATTTTTTGAAAGTTTGCAGACCATGACTATAAATAAGCTCAGAACAGGTCTTGCAATTTTGGGAATTGTTATAGGAATTGGAAGCGTTATTGCTCTTGTATCTTTAGGTCAAGCAACTCAACAGCAGGTTCAGTCCCAAATTCAATCTTTAGGTGCAAATCTTTTGACTGTTAGTCCAGGTGGACAAAGCAATGGGGCAGTAAGAAGTGCTGCAGGAAGTGGGACAACCTTGACTTTGGATGATGCTAAGGCGATAGAGAGTTCTCCGGCTATTACAACTGTCTCAAATGTCTCGCCTGAAGTACAAAGTCGTGAGCAAATAACAACAGGCCGTGAGAATATGAATGCGCAAGTAGTGGGTGCAACTCCTGCGTATACGTCTGTTCATAAAATTGACATGCAAGAAGGATCTTTTATATCTCAAAGAGATGTAGATGGAATGACAAAAGTTGCTGTCATCGGCCCTCAAGTTGCAACAACACTTTTCCCGGACGGATCGGATCCGCTTGGCAAAACAATAAGAATTAAAGGTCAGACATTTACAATTATTGGGTTAACAGTTAGCAAGGGAGGGACAGGATTTTTCAATCAGGACAGCATTATTTTTATTCCTCTTATAACGGCCCAAAAAGAAATTTTAGGCCAGGATTATTTATCTTCAATTGCGCTTGAAGCAAAAAGCTCAGATGTTATGGTTGATGCCCAAAATCAAGTTGGATATCTACTTTTGGCAAGACATAAATTGTCAGACCCCACTCAAGCAGATTTCTCTATTTTCTCTCAACAAGATATCCTAAATACTGCTTCTCAGGCAACAGGAAGCTTTACTTCTCTTCTTGCAGGAATTGCGGCAATTTCACTTTTAGTTGGCGGAATTGGAATTATGAATATTATGCTGGTAACCGTTACCGAGAGGACGAGAGAAATAGGACTTAGAAAGGCGCTTGGTGCAAAGAAAAATATTATTATTATGCAATTTTTACTTGAGTCCGTAATTCTTACATTGGTCGGCGGAATTTTCGGGATGATTGTCGGAGTTATAGTATCTTTTATAGTTTCTATACTCAGCGGGTCACCTTTCCTTATCTCCGTTTCGGCGATAATTTTGGCAACAGTTGTTTCGGGATTTATAGGAATTCTCTTTGGATGGTATCCGGCAAGACGTGCTGCTAATTTACAACCAATTGAGGCATTAAGGTATGAATAATGTTCTAAAAAGTTTTAATTAACTTAATTAAATCATTTGAGAGGGGGTGAGAAAAAATGAAAAAACATTGGATAATTACTATTGTATTGGTTATTGTTGTTGGAGTTGGTGCATTTTTTGGAGGAATGCAATATCAAAGAATGCAAAGATCAATCTTTTTCACTCAAGGAGGCCAAAATGGCGGAGGTAGATTTTATGCACGATTTGGAAATGGAGGGCAAAACGGAAACGTTCGGCCTGTTAGAGGTCAAATTATAAGTTCGGACAGTAACTCAATTACCGTTAAAATGCCGGATGGATCAAGCATCATTGTTATTTTGTCCGGGTCAACAAGTATTACAAAGTCAGCACCTGCTACCAAAGATGACTTAACAAAAGGTCAAGAAGTTGTTGTTTTGGGTACGTCAAATTCAGATGGTTCTGTTACCGCTCAAACGATACAGCTAAATCCTCAAATGGAAATGCGGGGAATAACACCACAGCCAACAAAATAGCGTTTGATATAAAAATTTTTTAATAAGTCTGGTTTGAGTCCCTTCAGACCAGGCTTATTTCTGATAAAATAAAAGCATGAATAAAAAGATATTAATTTCTTTTGGATTATTTTTTATTTTTGTAATCATCTTTGGACTTTTTTTAAGGGTCAAATATTTAGAAAAAAAGCGCGCTGACTTTGCTATTTTACCCGCAAATACTTTGCATACTCCATCAGGAAATCTCTCGCTAATTTCAAAAAGTGATTATTTACTTG
Organism: Patescibacteria group bacterium; assembly: GCA_036381535.1. Taxonomy (GTDB): domain Bacteria; phylum Patescibacteriota; class Microgenomatia; order Levybacterales; family UBA12049; genus DASQJJ01. Next base: position 15,272 of record DASVCQ010000127.1, read on the forward strand.
GAAATCCTAATGCAAAAGTGACGCTAATTGAGTACTCAGATTTTGAGTGTCCTTCATGTCAAATAATGCATCCGATTATTCAAAAAATAATTACTGAATATAAAGATAGTATTCGTTATACATCCAGAATGTTTCCACTCCCTCAAAATAAAAATGCCCAAAAAGAAGCAGAAGCAGCGCTTTGTGCAGGAGAAATAGGTGGAAATAAGTTATTTTGGAAATACTCGGATGAAATTTTTGCCAAAACAAAAGGAGGAGATGGTGGAGTGGGTTTTGCACTTGATAAATTAGTTCCGTTGGCAAAAGATTTGAATTTGCCTAAAGATGCTTTTGCAAAGTGTTTGGATTCAGGTAAAATGCAAAATAAAGTTTTGGAAGAAAAAGAAAGTGGAGAAGTTGCAGGCATAGATTCTCTTCCGGCTATATTTATCACAGACTCAAAAAATCACACGACTTTATTAACAGGGATTCAATCAATTCAAACTTTACAAATCGTTTTGAAATATTCAATCAGTCCCTAATGCTACAAAAAAGGTAAGTACTTTACAAAGTGAAGTATAAAGTTGTAATATGAAGTTATGTTAAAAATACAAGTAATAATTGGTTCGACTAGAGAAGGAAGGTTTGGTGACAAACCTGCAAAATGGATTGCCTCATATTTGAAAGAAAAAGAAGACGTAGAAGTAGAGTTAATAGACTTAAGAGACTGGCCTCTTCCTTTTTTTAACGAGCCGGTATCCCCTGCTTCATCAGATGGGAAATATACAAATGAATTAGCTGCCAAATGGGCTGAAAAAATAGGAGAAGCGGATGGTTATATCATTGTAACACCGGAATATAATCACGGTTATCCATCTGTTTTAAAAAATGCTTTGGATTATGTTTATAAGCAATGGAATAAAAAGCCTGTTTCTTTCTTAAGTTACGGGGGTATGTCAGGAGGAACCCGCGCTGTGCAACAATTAAGACAAGTTGTTATTGAGCTTCAGTTAGTCCCGATTAGACAAAGTATACATATACCATTTTTCAGAAAACAATTAGATGAATCAGGAAATCTTAAGCCCGATACTCTTATCTCCCAAGCAGACCCTATGATTGAGCAATTAATGTGGTTTGCAAATCTACTAAAGAGTGGCAGAGGAAAAAATAGTTAAGTGGTATAATTACTTTGTGAGGGAAAAAATCTTAAAGGTCACTCCATTTTTTATTCTTTTTACACTTCTATGTGGACTTAACTATTTAACATTTCAACAAGTATTAAGGCAGTCAGCCAATGATCCTCAAATCCAAATTGCGGAGGATACTGCAGTCAATTTTTCAAATGATCAAATCCCTATAATTTCAAATAAAATTAATATAGATAAAAGTCTTTCAACATTTATAATAATTTTTGACAAAGATGGTAATGTCTTAGTTTCATCAGCCGTTCTTAACAACAAAGTTCCTACACTACCGGATGGTGTCTTACAAGAAACAAATAGTAAGAAAGAAATTCGTTTTACTTGGCAGCCTGAAAATGGAGTAAGAATTTCTGCAGTGTTGGTCAAAGCAGACAAAGGCTATGTGTTGGCAGGAAGATCTCTTAGAGAGATTGAGAAAAGAGAAGACAATTTACACTACATTACCCTTGCTGTGTGGATAGTTGGGGTAGTTATTCTTCTTGCCAAAATTTTTCTTTAATATAAAATTTTATTTTTTCTCATTAATGTGTTAAGCTATCCCTGATTTTAAAATTCTTCTTTATTTAAATTTATGTTAGACGAAGATATCCTAGAAAATTTGGAACTTATTAACTTGTCACATGATGCAATCTTTATTTTTGATGAATACGGAAAAATAACGTATTGGAATAAAGGAGCTGAAAATTTATATGGATGGCGATCATCGGAAGTAATTGGCAAAAAGGCTACTAAAATATTGAATACAACTTTTCCTAAATCTTTTGCAAAAATAAAAAGTATATTATCTAAAGAAAAATTTTGGGAAGGAGTACTAAAACATACAACAAAAAATGCTCGGGAAATTTTTATTAAAAGCAGATGGACTTACATAAAAAGCAAAAATAAGAGAAATATTTTAGAAATAAATCGTGACATCACTGAGACCATAGAGTCCAAACTTCGTCTTGAAAAAAATGAAAAAAAATTTAGATCCATGATAGAAAACAGTTCGGATGTAATAATAATTAGTGATCTGAATCTAAAGATTAAATATGTATCTCCTTCAGTCAAAAAAATATTTGGATACAATCCAAAAAAAGTTATTGACCTCTCTGTCAAAGATTTTGTTCATCCTGATGATTTGTCTCTTTTAATTAAAACCCATAAAGGACTTGTTAAAAATGGTATAGATATAACTGAAGAATACAAGGTTAGAAATAGCAGAGGTGAAACAAGATGGATTAGGGCACATTCTTCAAATCTTTTAAGTGATCCAAATGTTGAGGGAATAGTTACAAATTTTAGAGACATAACAAATGAAAAGATATACCAACAAGAGATAATTGACACGCAAAAAGAACTTTCTGCAATCCTTAAAAATGTTCCTGTTGGTGTCATCGTCCAAAATGAAGATGGTGATTTGGTATATGTTAATAAAAAGGCGGCAGAAATTGCAGAATATGCATCAGTTGAGGAAATGATGGGTGCTCCAAGGTTTGATTATATCTACAAATTTGAAATGAGAGATGAATTTGATAAGAAGTTGTCTCTTAATAATTTACCGGGCAGGGTTGCCATTAGAACAAAAAAAGATGTAAGTGTAATGTTAAAATTTGTAAGTAGAAAAACAAAAAAAGTAAGATGGCTTATCATAAACTCGACAATAACTTACCAGGGGCAGAACAATAAACCATTACTTATAAATATGCTTCAGGATGTTACGGAATATAAAGATGCAGACTTAAGGAAAAACGAATTTATTACAATGGCATCACATGAATTAAAAACTCCACTGACCAGCTTAAATGTTTATATGCAGTTTTTATTAAGTAATCAAAAAATAAATAATTCTAAAAGAGGAGAATACTTACTTAAAGCAGCCGGTCAGGTAACAAAATTACAGCAGTTAGTTTCTGAATTACTTGACCAATCAACAATACAAGAAGGCAAACTGTCTCTTCATTTGCAAGAAACATATATTGATTTTTTTATTAATGAAATTGTTAATAGCTTTAGAGAAACAGTGAGAAATTTTCGTTTTAATATAAGAGGTAAAACAAACTCAATTGTTAGTATTGATAAATACAGACTTGAGCAAGTAATGGCAAACCTTTTAGTAAATGCTGTAAAGTATTCAAATGATCGAAAAGAAATATTAGTTAGTCTCTCAAAGAATAAGAGTTTTGTTTTGGTTTCTGTTAGAGATTTTGGGATAGGTGTTCCTCAAAATGAAGTTAAAAATATTTTTAAAAAATACTACCGAGTAATTGGAAAAAGAGAAAATACTTTCTCAGGTCTTGGTATGGGTCTTTATATTTCTGAAGATATAATTAAAAAACACGGCGGGGCAATAAGTGTTAAGAGTACTGTGGGCAAAGGGACAAAGTTTACTTTTACATTACCGATAGTCTAACTATTTGTATTCGTCTTTAACATCATTTCCGTATTCTTTGAGAAGTTTTTGAATTTTTGGATCTATAACAAAAGTACAATAGTCTGGTCTATTTCCACTTTCGTAGAAATTTTTATGGTAACTTTCTGCTTCATAGAAGTTAGTAAACGGAGTGATTTCCGTTAGAATTGGATTCTTAAATAGATGGGAAGAATCTAATTTACTTTTTACCTCTTCAGCTTTTTTCTTTTGATTTTCACTGTGATAGAAAATAGCTGACCTGTATTCCGGCCCTTTATCATAATTTTGCTGATTGAGTGTCGTTGGGTCATGTGTATGAAAAAAAATATCAACTAATTTTTCAAAAGAAATTATCTTAGGGTCAAAAATAATTTGTATGGATTCTGCATGTCCGGTTGTTTTGGAAGAAACCTCTTCCCATGTAGGATTTTTCGTATGTCCTCCTGAGTAACCTGGCAAAACAGAAATAACTCCCTTAAGTCTTTTAAAAATTGCTTCAGTGCACCAAAAACATCCTCCAGCAAAAGTAGCAGTTTCATTCATACATATATAGTAACACACTAAAATTAATTTTCAGAAGAATCAGGAGTTTTTCGTCTACCAGTAGGTATCTTTTTTAAAATGTCCTGAAAGTGATATGGTCCAAAATTCTCTGCATGATTTATAAAAACTTTTCTTAGAAAATAACCTATACCTGTTAGGCCAATACCTATTGCCCCGAATATTATTCCCTTTTTTAGTAACTTCTCACGATTCTTTTGTTTTTCCATAACTATACAATATATCTTTTATAGATTTATTTCAATAGAGATTACTGTCAATATTTTGTCAGAAACATGATTTGGTTTGTGAGATTTTTTATAAAACCTCATTTTTAATTTATCTTGCTATGATAAGACAAATTAAAAATCAAAGTATTGTAAAAAACTAAAAATGTGGTAACATTACAGCAAAAGGAAAGACGTAATTATGAAAAGGCTGAGGCTAACTAAAAAGAATAAAAATAAAAAAGAGTTAAGATTAGTGAAAACGGTTATGCAAAAAAACAAAGTCTCTTATGGGCCTAAAAATTTTTTAGAGATATTGATAAGGACAACGGCCCTTCTCTCTCAGGCACTTACACTTAAGGAAATGGGGAAAATTATAATAAAAGAAGGATTAGGGACACTAGGTGCCAAAGGAGGAGAAGTTGCAGTACTTTCAGCGGATAGAAAGTATTTAAGTTGTATTGCCGACATAGGATACTCAACTTCGTATATCTCGACTATAGAAAATTGGAGGGATACCCCAACAAAACAACCTCTACTTATGCTTAATTGCATAAAGAGTAAAAGATTACTCTACATTAAGGACCTAACAAAAGTATCAAGTAAATATAAAGGAGCACATAAAATTGTTAAATTCATGAATTATCATACGTCGATTCTAGTACCAATATTTACTAAAAGTAATCTAAAAGGTTGCTTTGCATTATTTTTTAAGGAAGATCCCAAACTCTCTAATGAGGAAATTAATTTCCTGGTTTCACTTGCAGAACAATTTGCGCAAGCCTATGACAGGGCAAAATTGTATGAAGAAGAACAATCCCAGAGAAAGAAATTGGAATATTTAATCAAGAGACTAACAGTTCTTCAGGGTGTGACTAAGGTTTTGTCTAAAGCAATAAGCCTTGAAGAAGTTTTAAATACAATACTTAAGCAAGGAGTCTCATCTCTAGGAGCAATTGGTGGAGAAATATCAATATTAAATGAAGACAGGAAAAAATTTAAAGTAATAGCATATAAAGGATATCCAAAAGAATTTACAATAAATTTTAAAAAGGAATGGCAAGATTTGCCTCAGAGTCAACCACTTCTAATGTGGGATGTTGTTGAAGGTAAATCACCTGTTTTTCTAACAGACATAAATGCTGTTCCGACAAAATACACTTTAAGTAAAAAATTTGCCAAAATGACAAAAGCAAAATCTTCTGCAATAATTCCCCTAATTGTAAATAATGAAGCTTTTGGAGTTTTTTATCTTTTATTTAAGAATCAAAATATCTTTTCAGATGAAGATAAACAATTTATTATTACTCTTGCTCAGCATGCCTCACAGGCCCTAGAAAGAGCCAAAATACATGAAAAAGAAAAAGAAGTTACTGAGAATTTACGACAGAGCAGAGAAAACTGGAAAAGACTTGTTAACACAATTCCTCAAATTGTATGGGTTGCAGATAAGAATGGTGACACCAGTTATTATAGTAATAGATGGAATGAATACTCGGGTATTTCTTTAGAAGATTCAATTAAAGGAGACGTCTTGGCTGAAGTTATTCATCCTGATGAAAGACAAAGATTTGTACTTCTCAAAAATAAGGCATTTAAAAAAAAGATCCCTTATGAAATGGAATTTAGGATTCTTGGAGTAGATAGACAATATAGATGGTTTTTATTTAAGGGACTTCCTATAAAAAATGAAAAAGGTAGAATTATTCAATGGTTTGGCACTTTAACAGACATCCAAGAACAAAAAGCTATTTCTTTTGAAATAGAAAAAAGAGAAGCAAGATTTAGGTCCCTTATTGAAAATAGTTCTGATGCGATTGCACTTTTGGATAAAAAAGGAACAATTCTTTACTCCAGTCCGTCTACTGAAAGAATAACAGGTTATACTCCCGAAGAAAGACAGGGAAAATCTGTCTTTCATGCAATTTATCCAAAGGACTGGGAAAAAGTGAAATCTTTCATTAATGAATTAGCTAAATCTGATGATGAAAAATTACTTAGAATAATTTATAGGCGAATTAATAAAGACGGATCTATTCCCTGGATGGAAGGTATTGGACGTAATCTCCTTGAAAATCCTAATATTAAAGCTTTAGTTGTGAATTATCGGGACATAACAGAGAGAGTTGAATTTGAGCAAGCAATTCAACAATCAAGAGATGAGTTAGAAATTATATTTGAAAGTGTTGCAGATGCAATAATTGTTTGGAACGCAAATGGGACAATACTTTATTGTAATTTGGCTGCTGCAAAATTAAATCGATATTCATCGGTTGAAGAATTACTTGATGAAGGTAATTTTCATAACTACATAGCCAGATTTTCAAGCATTTTTGATGAGAATGGAAATAAAATAGATGAGAAAACTTTTAACTTTTCAAGAGTTCTTAAAGAAAAGAAAAATGTTGACCAGACATTAAATGTTACATTTAGAGAAGATAATTTAAATCAGTGGAGAAAAATAAAATCCTCACCTGTTCTTGATAAACAGGGAAATATTCAGTTGGTTGTCTCTGTATTTCAGGATGTAACAGAAGAAAAACAAAGAGAAAGAATAAAAGATGAGTTTATAAGTACTGCAAGCCATGAGTTAAAGACGCCAATAACAAGTGCAAAATTATATACAGGGATACTTAGTGAGAAAATGAGAGAATTTGAAAATGAGAAAGTTTATACAATGGTATCAAGACTTGATGTTCAGTTGGATAGATTGACAAAACTTATAAATGACTTGTTAGATGTAACTAAAATAAAATCTGGTAGGATAATTTTCCATAAAGAAAAAGTAGAAATAAATGAATTTATAAAAGATATAATTGATGAAATGCAGTATACGACAATTACTCATTCATTAAGATTTGAAGGAATTCAAAATATTGAATTACAAATTGATAAAGATAGAATGCGTCAGGTATTTGTGAATATTATTAGCAATGCAATTAAATACTCTCCCAATGCAAATAAAGTTGATATAAAATTGTCCTCTGAAAAAAATGGAATAACATTTTGTGCACAGGATTATGGTATAGGTATCAATGAAGATGAAAAAGAAAAAATATTTCAACCATTTTATAGATCAAAATCGGCTCACGCTGGACGCTTCAGCGGTTTGGGTTTGGGATTACATATTTCATCAGAAATTCTAAAAAGACACGGAGGTAAAATTTGGGTAGATAGCTTTATTGAAAGAGGGACAAGGGTTTATGTCTTTCTTCCTTTTGTAAATCAGAAAATGAATTAAAAAACTTGTTTAATAAACCATTCTTACCATTTTCTTACAAGTTGCTTACTATTTTATTTGAAAGATATAGGAAGATTACAGAGACTTTTATTGCTTAAAGTGGTACTTTAATTTAGCTTTAGCACGAAGTAAAATACCTATATGATGGTAAATAAAGTATTAATAGTTGAGGATGATCATGAAATTCAGGAATTTTTAAGAGAACTACTCCTGGATAATGGCTATGCCGCTGAAGTATCATCAGATGGAGTAGAAGCATTAACTCTAATTAAAAAATCCCAGCCTGACCTTGTCTTACTTGATCTGGGTTTACCAAATTTAGCCGGTGAAACTGTTTGTCTGGAAATTAGGAAAAAATATCCAGAATTACCAATAATTATTTTGACAGCAAAAGATGATGTGACAGATATTGTAAAAGGCCTTAACCTTGGTGCGGATGACTATATAACCAAACCTTTTATTGCAGATGAATTAGTTGCAAGAATAAAAGCAAGACTCAGACATAGTGAAGAAGTAAAGTTAATAATTGGTGATTTGGAGTTAAATAATAAAACATTTGAAGTAAAAAGAGAAAATGATATCATTCAGCTTTCTCCTCATGAATTCAAACTTCTTCAATATTTAATAAGTAATAAGGGTCGTGTACTAACAAGAGAAATGATTTTAAATAGAGTTTGGCTTTATTCGTATGAAGTAGATACAAGAGTAGTAGATGTGTATATTGGATATTTAAGGAAGAAAATTGATGCCAATCATAAAAAGAAGCTTATCCAATCTGTCAGAGGATTTGGCTACATGATAAAAGAATAATTTTTCTTATTTTTTTCTTACAACCTCTTTATTAAGCTATTAAACAAATACTCTAAAATAATTTTATATGCAATCACTAAGTATAGCTCAACGTAAAGAAGTAAGATTATTAAATAATTTATCCGAAGTTATTATTTTACTGTTTTTACTTTCGCTTTTTTTAGTTTATTCTTTTAGATGACATAAATAAAAACGGCTTAGTTTTATTATATTTATTTATAATATTTATGTTATACTTAAAGATATGGAGTGTATTTTTTGTGAGATTGTTTTAGGAAATATTCCGAGCAATAAAATATGGGAAGATGAGAAACATTTGGCAATATTGGGAATTTTTCCTAATACAAAAGGTATGACTGTTGTTTTTCCCAAAAAACATTACCAAAGTTATGCTTTTGAATTAGAAGATGAAGTTTTGAAAGATTTAATTATTGCATCCAAGAAAGTCGCTAAAAAATTGGATAAAGCCTTAACTACATCGATGCGTACAGGTCTTGTTTTTGAAGGATTTGGAGTAGATCATGTACATGCAAAACTTTACCCGCTACATAGTAAAGGTGGCAAGAATGCTACTCCAAAAGAAACTTCAAAAGATGATTATTACGATGAATATCCCGGATATATCTCCTCTCATGATTCAAAAAAGGCAGATGATAAAGAGTTGGAAAAGCTTGCTGAGATAATACGTAAAGTATAGTTAACAGATATTTTGTAATAATTCTTTTACATTTATTGACATTTAGTTACTATCGATCTATTATAGATTTGATGAAACTTCTAAATTCACTAATCAATTTTCTCCCCACCTACACTGCTTATGCTCACTGTGATGTTCCATGCGGGATATATGACCCAAAGCCCGCACAAATTGCTGCAGCAACTGTTGCAAAAATGGTTGAGAAAGTAGAATCACTCCCTGAAAGATCAAAGTGGAGTATAGATGATGAAGCAAATTTTGTAAGATATATTTGGACAAAAGAGGAGCATGCCAGAAAATGTAAAGAAGAATTGCTTATTCTCTGGACTGATTATTTCAAACCTGCTCATCTTGAGATGTTTCCTGACTTACATGAAGTATTCTGGAAAGCAGCAAAACTTTGTTCTGAAAACAAACAGCATGTAAGTAGTGAGGCAGCAAAAGAATTGGTTGATGTAGTAAATCATGTAGCTGAGATGTTTGAAAAGAGTAAGGCTGCTGCAAAATAAATCCTCATTTTCTGCTATATTTAAATGGCTTATTTTTGTTTAGTTTATTTTGTAAATAAATTATGTTAAAAAGAATTTTTCAATTTTTTTCTCCAATTCTTATTTTTAAAATTTCCGGAAAAAGTATGGAACCGACTTTGTACCAGGGACAAAAAGTATTGGTTTGGAAATATGGTTTGTGCAGAGTTGGCAATATTGTTGTTTTAAAAAATCCAATAACAGATCTTTTTATTACAAAAAGAATAAAAGAAATTAAAAAAGGAAAGTATTTTGTTGTGGGAGATAATAAAAATGAAAGTAGTGATAGTCGGGATTTTGGGTGGATAAAAAGGGAAAATATAATTGGGAAAATTTTATTTATTTTTAGATAGTAAAGATGTAATATATTTTTATGAAGAAAAAAATTATTTATATCTGTTTTATTTTAACAATTGTTATTGGATATCTAATCTACAATTTTCTTTTGAATTCAAAAGAAAAAAATTCTTCTTTTCCAAAGATTGTTGTAAATACATCTAATGGATACACAAATCCTTTACAAATAAAAGAAATGAGGAATAAATCTTATCCTGGGAGCGATATCACAATAGAGAAGACTTTAGAAGACGGAAGTAATTTCCATCAATATATTGTGTCATATAAATCGGAAGGAAATAAAATTTTTGCTTTACTTACTGTGCCCATAGGACAAAAGCCAAAAGATGGATGGCCTGTGATTATTTTTAATCATGGATACATAAATCCTTCCCAATATCAAACTTTCCCATTAGTTGGTCAATATGCAAGTTACTATCCTCCTCTCTCAAGAGATGGATATATTGTTTTAAAGCCTGACTATAGAGGTAATGGTGTGTCTCAAGGACAGCCTGAAGGTGCTTATTATTCGCCTGCCTATGCAACTGATGTTTTGAATGCTCTTTCATCAATTAAAAAATTTAAAGATGTAAATCCTGACAAAATAGGAATGTGGGGACATTCAATGGGTGGAAATATCACCCTCAGGGATATTGTTGTAAATACAAAAGATATAAAAGTTGCAGTTATTTGGGGTGGAGTTGTCGGCTCATATTTAGATCTTCAAAATTGGCATGACCCAAATTATCATCCTTCAGCATACGAACTTTCATTAAGGAATAGATACAGATCAAGTTTGCAGCAGAAATACGGTACCCCAAAAATAAATCCTGACTTTTGGAATTCTGTAGATCCTACATTTTTTCTAAAAGATATAATAACTCCACTTCAGCTACATGTGGGAGGATCTGATGAGGAAGTTCCACCCATATTCTCAGAGAATTTATACAATAAATTAAAATCCTTAAATAAGACAGTTGAACTTTATTCGTATCCAGATGATAACCACAACATCTCAAATAATTTCTCGACTGCAATGCAAAGAACTCTTAATTTCTTTGATAAATACCTTAAATAAGTTATCAAATCTATAATTAGTTGTTTTAAATTAAAATGTCATATGATATCTTTTCTTTATGGATTTTGTAATTACTGAAATAATTGTACTTTTTATAATCGCTGGTCTTTTTCTTATTCTGTCTGGTGTTTGGCCACCTGATAGTCCTTGGGCTCCTTGGTGGCAAATGCCTGATGATGTGATAAGAAAAATGTGTAAAGCAGCAAAAATTTCAAAAAAAGATAAAATTTTTGATTTGGGATGTGGGACAGGCAGGGCTTTATGTATTAGTGCGTCAGAATTTGGAGCAAAAGGTATAGGTGTTGAAATAGATCCGCTGAGGGTGCTTATTGCAAAATTTAATATTAGAAGATTTGGAGTTAGACAAAAAGTAGAGATTTTAAAAAGAAATTTTTTTGATGTAGATATATCGGATGCATCTGTAATTTTTGTTTATCTAGTTCCGAAGGCACTTTCAGCACTTTCAAAAAAATTCTTTAATCAGCTTAAGCCCGGAACTATTCTAGTTACCTATATCTATGACTTTCCAAAAAGAGCATATAAAGGGAAGATTAAGTTAATTGAACATGACAGCGTATCTAAATTTTATATCTACAAACTCCTTGGGTAGTATATCTTGACAAAATTACTGTCCTAGAGTATAATTTGTCTATGTCCAAGATTGATGGCATGTATAGAATAGATATTCCGACAAAAGGAATTTCAGAAAAAGCTCCCTTAATCGAGTCTAAATTTAATCAAGCAAGAAACATATTAAAAGATCGTGATTCACTTCTAACAAGTATTGTCCATCCCCTAGGAGAAATAGTTGAAGTTATCGTAGATAGGTTTAATTCTTTACCAAATGGGATAAATTTATCAGGGCATGAATTACCTCAAGGATATACAAGAGGTTACTATACAGAATTTTTACAAAATACAGAAGCAGGACAAAAAATTTTAAAGTTGTGGTTTGGAAATAATGCAAAATTAGAAGATGTTTCTAAATATCCTCATAAAAATAAAATACTTGAATCAATATTATATGGGTTTAACAAGCTGAAGGTTGTTGGAGCAGATAATAAAGTACAACCACGAAAAAGAAAATCAAAAATTGGAGATGTGTCAAATCCTGTTTATCAAATCCATACGCATGTTGAAGTTCCATTTATTCTAGAAAAATTTGGATTTATAGACAGTGACTTACTCTCTATTGCATTAGGTGTAAATCACGATACAACAGAAGAAGGTATGAGAGCTGTACGAGAAGAAGATGGAGTAATTCACGCGGAAGTTATTAGAATAAAAGACTTGGTTGGTAAATTTCCTGAGAATAATTTGGGCAGAAAATTGGCAATGGGAATACAAGTCCTTACAGAATCTGAAAAAGATGAAATTGAAAGAAGTCATCCTAACATTTTTTCCAGTCTCTTAAATCGAGATTTAAGAAAACCAAATGGTGATTTGGTAAAAGTATCTGAAGAATATAGAAGAATAAAAGCAGAAACAAAACAAAGAGATGAAGATATTACAGAGCATCTAATTGAGGGTCCACTTAAGTACGGGGGACTTGCACTTCAGGTAAGAGAATTTGTAAAAAGAGCAGTTGACAGTGGTCTTCCAGGATTTAGCAAAAAAGATGCAAAAAATTTGGCACTTGCTGTAATTAATGTAGAATTTGCAGATAGAATTGGTGATATGGCAGGCCTAACAAGAATTGTCGGCTCAAGTAAATTAACTCCTGAATATCAAAGGGAAAGAATTAAATTATACGCGGCAAGAATGCTTAATATGATGGAAAAATTGCAGGACAGCGTTAGGTATGTCGGAGCAAAAAGACAGTATGAAAGTAAATTTGAATTATATAAAAGAATACTTGAAGTACAGCTTGCTGAAGTTAATAAAGGCTTTAGGAAATTAGGTATTTCAGAGATAACGCCTGATGAACTTACAAATTATTACTGGCAGACTGCCAAACCAATTCAGCAACATGCAGATGAATTGATGACAGATTTTACAAATAAAAAAGTCGACAGAATAATCTCAGAAATTGTTGCAGTTAAATAAAATCATTTTTTTATCTTAAGTAAAGCCCATCTAATTTTATCTGCTATTTTATAAAGTAAATATATATTTTTGTTTACTACTAAATCATAGCTTCCAATAAATTCTATTCTTTCTGGTCCAAATTTTTCTTTAAATTGTGTAAATCCCAACCACGGATCTGATTTTTTAGCATTTGGCGCAGCTGACCCCCAAAGATCAAATGTTTTTAATTTATTTTTTTTACCAAATAAAATTGCTTCCCACATCATAAGAGTTGAGTGCATTGTTTCGCGATTTTCGGAAGACGACGCTCCATATGGATAATAAAGCATATCTCTGAATATAAATAAAATCCATGCTGTAAGTGGCTTTTTATTATAACTTGCGATAAATAAATGGGAAGAAAGAGAATCGTTTTTTATCTTATGCGGTAGCGTTTGCCACTGAGTAAGGTGATAATTTTTTGTATGAGCAAAAAAATTTTGACGTGTTGTTGTCTCTTGAGTTAATTTCCAAAAGGTATTAAATCCTTCGTCAGTGTTTTCTTCTTCTACTTTTACCTCATGTTTTTTTGCAACTTTAATATTGTAACGTGCTTTTGGGTGCATAGCTTTTAGAAGATCTTCCTCAGATTTGGTTAAGTCAATTTGAAGCGTATATTTTGTAAAAAGCGGATGTGCAGCATTACTTAATTCCAAATTTTCCATTTTTAATTTCCAATTTGCTTGGATTGATATATTTTTCTCTACATTTGGCTCGATTTGAATAAAAATACATTTTTTTTCTTTACCAATTTTTTTAAGTTCCTCAATAAGATTTGTTGTAGGTAAAATACCTTTAGGCAAATAGCCAATAGTCCAAGGAGTGTGAGGGATAGGATGTATTGTTAGTTGGAATGCTTGTGTAATTTTTTTATTTTCTTCAAATACTTTTCTTATTACTTTTATGCCTGTTTTTTCCCTAAATTCTCCCCATTCAAAAGACTGCAAAGGATGTGTTGCTAATTTGTTAAATTCTTCTTTGTCTTTTTTTGTAAAATCTCTCCACATAAGAAAATTTAAAGATTATAAATAATCAGGATAATCATTGTCTTTATATCCCTTGGGCTTTAGTTGGTCTTGAATAATTTGCTCGGGTAATTCCAGTATAAACCTTGAGATAGTACTTGTGCTACGTTGTCCAAAAAAAAGTCTTTTCTGTGCAAAGGACAGAAATAATCTTTTCTTAGCTCTCGTCATCCCAACGTATGCAAGTCTTCTTTCTTCCTCGAGTTCATGTTTGTCCATTAAAGATCTGCTATGTGGAAAAAGTCCCTCTTCCATACCTATCATAAATACAACAGGAAACTCCAGTCCCTTAGCAGCGTGGAGTGTCATAAGGGTTACTGCATTACCTTTACTCTCAATTACGCCGTCTGGCATTCCTGATTTGTTACTTGGTGAATATTCCTGTTCAACAAGAGCAACATTTTCTAAAAAATTAGAAACATCAGGAAAAGAAAGAGCAACAGATCTTAATTCTTTTATATTTTCGAGTCTCTGGCTATCCTCTTCATCTTCTTCATCGTATAAATTTAAATAACCCGTTACTTGCATGATATTATCCATAAGATCAATTGTTGAGAAATTTTCATTTTGATTTTTTTCTTTCAAACTTTCAAGAAAAGTTTCAAATTTTTGAAGTCTTGTCTTGCCCAATTTTTCAATTCTTTTACGCGAGACACTGTCCTTGGGATTAACAAATACACGAAGGTATGAAAGAACGTCTTTGATTTCTTTCCTTTCGTAAAATCTTGTACCACCAACTAAATTATATGAAATCCCATGATGCAAAAGAATTTCCTCAACGACACGGGATTGTGCATTTGTCCTGTATAAGATAGCAATCTCTGATAAATTATCAGACCCGTAATTTTGAATAAAATTAGTTATAAATAATATTTCTTCCTGTTCATTTCGTGCTTCATAAATTGATATTTCTTCCCCTCCATCATTTTCAGTCCATAATTTAAGTACTGGGTGGGTTGTATTGTGAGAAATTACATGTGACGCAGCGTCTAAAATTTTTTGAGTAGATCTGTAATTTTGAGACAATTCAAATGTCTTAACATTTGGAAAATCAACTTTAAATTTGGAAAGATTTTGAAAATCTGCACCACGCCATGAATAAATAGATTGGGAAAAATCTCCCACAACGCAGATATTATTATATTTTCTACCCAACTGGCGTGTTAATTTATACTGAACTTTATTTGTATCTTGATATTCATCAATTAAAATATATTGAAATTTGTCTTGGTATTTATCCAAAATTTCAGGATTTGTGTCAAAGAGTTTTACAGTCTCAAGAAGTAAATCATCAAAATCCATTGCATTATTGGACCTAAGTAACTTCTGATATGCAGAATAGACTATGGCAACAACTTGCTGAAAAGTACCTTTTGCATATTGGCTATATTCATTCGGGCCAAGCATTTCATTTTTTGCCTGGGAAATCATTGCCAAAATTGCTTGAGGCTTATATTCTTTAGTTGAAATATTCAGTAATTCCATAACCTGTTTTACTCCGTCTTGTTGGTCTTGTGTATCATAAATTACAAAATTTGATGACATCCCAATATTTACTGCTTCGTGTCTAAGTATTTTTGCACAAAGAGAATGAAAAGTAGCCATAGTGGGCTTAGTTCCCGGCAAAATCTTCATAATCCTTTCCTTCATTTCATTGGCGGCTTTATTTGTAAATGTAATCATAAGAATATTCTCAGGGGAAATTTTAAGCTCAGATACAAGATACAAGACCTTGTAGGTAAGTACTCTTGTTTTGCCAGACCCTGCGCCCGCCAGAATTATCATTGGCCCTGAGTTATATAAGACTGCTTCTTTTTGGGCTTTATTTAGTTGCTTGAGAAGATTGCTATCCATAAGTTATAATAAAAGGACTTTTACATTCTAACACATGAATAAGACATATATTATTGGTAATTGGAAATCCAACAAAACATCTTCAGATGTACGCGGATGGTTTGAATCAATCTCTCAGATGAAAAGCGAATTTGGGGATTTGGATAACAAAGCAATTATTCTTTGTCCTCCTTTTCATCATTTGGCATTATCCTCAGCTCTTATTCAGGAATATGAATTACCATTTGAGCTTGGAGCACAAGATGTGTCTCCTTTTGAAATGGGTGCATATACCGGAGAAATTGCAGCAGCTCAACTTAAGGAGTATGTAAGCTATGTCATAGTAGGACATTCAGAAAGAAGGAAAAATTTTTCAGAAACGGATGAGATGGTAGCAGCAAAAGTAAAAATGGCATTGAAAGAAGAATTAAAACCTATTGTTTGTGTGCAGGGCAAAGATACACCTATTCCTGAAGGTGCAAAGATTATTGCTTACGAGCCTGTATTTGCAATCGGTACGGGAAAGGCTGATAATCCTGAGGATGCGGAAGAAGTTTTGAAATTTTTTAGAGAAAAAGGCATTGAAACTACAATTTATGGCGGAAGTGTGAATCCTGATAATGTTTTAAGTTTTGTAGAAAAAGACTCTATAGACGGAGTATTGCCAGGTACAGATAGTCTAGACCCCAAATTATTTGCAGAAATCATTCATAATATCTAATCATGCGTAAAGGAATTCTTATTTTACTTGTTATTTTTGTTGCCTTTTTATTTTGGGTTTTTTGGCCATTATTTCAACAGGTTGCTCCAGTCGCAACTCGTGTGATATTACATCCAAATGCTTCAATAAAGGAAGAAAATGGTCGTACTAATGTCCTACTTTTAGGAATTGGTGGAGGTAGCCATGATGGTCCTAATTTAACCGACACAGTTATGCTTGCAAGTATTGATTGGAAAAATAATAGTATCAAACTTATTTCAATTCCAAGAGATCTTTGGATACCAACACTAAATAACGGTGTGAAGAAGATAAATGAAGCCTACGGTCTTGGTGGACTTTCAGAGGCAAAATCAGTTGTTAATCAAGTCACAGGTCAGCCGGTTGATTATAGTGTAAGGCTAGATTTTCAAGGATTTGTTGATGGAATTGATGCAATTGGCGGAGTAGATGTTAATGTAGTACATACACTGAATGACTATGAATATCCAATAAGTGGCAAGGAGGATGATCCATGTGATCATACGCAGGATGAAATACAGGCATTTACCGCGACTGACTCAGCAGAAGTAGATAATCAAGAATTTTTTGCATGCCGCTATAAGCATCTTCATTTTGACATTGGTCAGCAGCATATGGACGGTGAGAGTGCATTGGAATTTGCCCGTTCAAGACA
>DASVCQ010000128.1:0-10422 GCA_036381535.1 Patescibacteria group bacterium
CAGTTCTACTAAGAGATAAGATACTAAATACTAAATACTAAATACTAAATACTATCTATATCTGTAGGAGTTCTTCTTCTTTTTGTTTGCCCATTGAGTCAATCTGATTCATTGCTTCATCTGTTAGTCTTTGTACTTCCTTTTCAAGTCTTGCGGTCTCATCTTCAGATAATTCCTCATCTTTTTTGATATCATTCATACCATCTTGTCTTGCTTGCCTCACCATAATACGCCCGTTTTCCAATTTTTGTTTCATGGCATGAATCAATTCTTGCCTTCTTTCTGTAGATAATGGAGGAATGGTTATCCTAACAACGGGAGTATCAACAACAGGATTTAGTCCAATATTTGCTTCCTGAATTCCTTTTTCTATTTCATGAATTGTGCTCTGATCAAAAGGAGTAATTACCAAAGTCTGTAAATCCTGTGCATGGACTGTTGCAAGCTCAACTACTTTTAATTTTGCACTTCCACCATAGGCATTTATAACAATATTTTCAACAAGCGACGGTGCTGCTCTTCCTGTCCTAATAGTTGCCAAATCTTGCCTTAGGAGCTCTAAAACTTTTTGTATTCTCTGACTTGTTTCTTGAGTTTGTGGATCCATACCAAACTTATTCTACCATATGGAAGAATTTATTCAAGGAACGCTTTTGTAGATATATTTATGTATTACTGGAACTATAACCTCATTATATGATAAAATGCATACTATGAGTTACGAGGATGAAGATATTTCCCCTGCAGAGGAAGAATTTAATGCTCAACAATATGCCAAATTACAAATTCTTAAAAAAAGAGTAAAAAGTGGCAAAAGTCCGAGAAAGAAAAAAAACTCAGATACTTTAGAGGAATTTGGAGGGCTTACAAAAAAAGAGATTAGTAGTCTTTCAAATGTAAAGAGTTTCGGATGGAATTTAGATAGTAGGAGGTCAGTAGGGATAGACAGACTTAGCCAGAAAGACCCTGCTGTTGCACAAAATATAGATCATCGACCAGTAACAAGTGATTTTCGGAAATTAAGTAGAAAATTTAGAAGATTCGTAGAAAGAAAAAGATTTAAATAGAAAATCTTTCAAATTTTTTAAGTGTAATATTCTCTCCTGTCTTGTGGATTGCTTCCTTTACCATTTGCTCTATAGTCTTACTTGGATCTTTAATAAATTCCTGCTTAAGTAATTCTTCTACATTTTTAGGATCCATTGCAGCAATTTGCATTGCTATATCATGTGCTAACGTCTTAAATTCATCTGTCCTGGCAACAAAGTCTGTCTCACAAAGAAGCATTACCATAACGCCAATTTTCCCTCCACCGTGAATATAAGTCTCAACTATTCCCTGTCCTGTCTCTCGGTCTGCTTTTTTTGCTGCTTTTTCCTCTGCCTTGCTTCTTAGAAGCTTTAGGGCTTTGTCGTAGTCTCCATTTGCATCTTCCAGCGCCTGACGGCATTCACTTACAGAAATTCCAGTTTCTTCTCGAAGTTTTTTAAGTAGTGTTATATCTATTGCCATATCTAGTTAAATTAAAAACTGAAAAGTAAAAATCAAAAATTATTTACTATCTTTTTTTTCTTCCCCTTTTTCTTCAACTTTTTCTTCCTTTTTTGCTTCTTTTGCAGCTTTTTCACTTTGCTTTGCCAAATTTAATTTACCTTCTGCCCAACCATCAAGAATATATCCAATAAGAAGTTTTAGAGATCCAACAGCATCGTCATTTGCAGGAATTACATAATCAACTAAGTCCGGGTCTGCATTGGTGTCAACAATTCCAACAACTGGAATTCCCATTCTTCTTGCTTCTCTTACTGCCAAATCTTCCGTATGTGTATCAACAACAAAAAGTGCGTCAGGAAGCTTCTTCATAGTAGAAATGCCGCCGTAGTAAGCCTCAAGCTTCTGCATTTCACGCTCAAAAAGCATCAATTCTTTCTTTGTGTATTTTTCTTTCCATTCATCTGTATGAAGCTTCTCTTTCAACTCCTTTAGTCTTGCATAATTTTTGCCAATTGCTAAAGTATTTGTAAGTGTTCCACCCATCCAGCGCTTGGTTACAGTATAAATTCCCAATGCTTCTGCTCCACCAGCTCTTTTTAATTCCTCTTCAATAATTGGTACTGCCTGTCTTTTTGTGCCAACTACAAGAAGTGTACTTTCTGGTTTTTTGGCTGTTTCAAGAATAAAAGCAGCTGATTCCTCAAGTCCTTCTTTTGTTTTGCCAAGATCAATTATATGGATATTGTCGCGTGCCTCAAAAACAAATTCACGCGCTTTTGGATTTTGACGTGTTACCTGGTGGCCAAAATGACAACCGGCTTCAAGAAGTTCTTCAAGTGAAATACTTTTCATAAATAATCCTTTTTACGTCTACTCAGTGCATGTAGTAATCAAGGATTATATCCACTGAGTATGTGTATTCTCAATTTTTAGATTGAGTAAATGTATTTTATCAAAAAATCTTATCTATTTCAAGAATAAAAAATTAATGCATAATCCCTGAAGGTTCTATCTTGCATATTATTTCACTATAGGGTATAATGTGTGCATGACATTAGCAGAAAGACTATCTGTAATTGATCCATTACCCAATTATTCCATAATAAATGCTCAACAATTCTATCCTAGGTTAATTGAGGAAATAAATAGCGCTGAATCCCGAGTTGACCTTAACTTTTTTATTGTCCAAAAGGATCACCATACAAAGCCTTTTTTTGAAGCATTGGAAAATGCAGCAAAAAGAGGAGTACAAGTTAGACTCAGCTATGAGAAATTCTTTTCTAGTAACCTCAGAGCTGTAATTCCAACATATTTTGCTTTTAGAAGATATGCAAGAAAAGTCCATGGGACGTCTATTGAAACTCAAAGAGCAAGACAAAAGAGTGAGACGATTAACCCTCTAAGAAAAAATCATAAAAAATTTGTTGTCATAGATCCTGGTACAGAAAACGCTCGTGCCTATGTAGGAGGAACCAATATGGCTGGGCATTATTACAATTGGCGTGACTCAATGACATATGTAACAGGAGACATAAGTGAAGCCTTAGCAAAAGACTTTGAAAAAACATGGAATAGTACAAATCTAAGAGCTGACCGATATCTAGTGGGTAATCCAAAGGATGCTACAGAAATTTTAACTGATAGCAAGTCAACCTCTCAAAATATTGAGCGGCTTGTACAAGAAATGGATACCGCAAATCGCACTATTTTGATTGAAACTTCCTATTTACGAGGTCATAAATTACTAGATGCTATGAGACGGGCAAAAAAGAGAAACCCAGACATAGATATAAAGCTGTTAGTACCCCATCCATCAGTCTCAAACGATATTCTGTTTCGTCTCTTCCCAAACTTTTGGTTAAATCCCTTTGCTATGACAGGAGCAGATGTCTACTTGTATGGAAAAGCAGACAACCAATTCAGCCATGCAAAAACAATTGTTGTTGATGACTTAGCAATTGTTGGATCATCAAATTTTGTTAATAGTACATTAATTGGTGGTAACGCAGAACTCATTATGATATCAAAAAATCCATATCTAAACTCACAAGCAAGAGACTGGATTCTCGGAGGTATAAAAAAATCTGAAAAATATCTTCCAAAGAAGAGAAACAAAAATTATGTTATTCGAGCCCTATCATAAAATTTTTTATCATTTCCTTGCCCATTGTAAAAGCTATTGATATAATTCTCCCAAATATGCCGTCCCTTAGGGAAAAACATCCGTTTTTTTACTTTCCAAGTGGCGAAAAAAGAGAAAAAATACAAAACGGACATAGATATGAAATAGTGCCAACTGCTGAGGAATTTTATTCACGTCTTGCCGAAGATATTAACCAAACCCAATCAGGGCAATCTGTTTTTCTTGAATTTTTTACTTTCGAAGAAGACAAAATTACTCAACCTATTTTTACAGCACTCACTAACGCTGCTACAAGAGGGGTAAAAGTAAAACTTCTTATTGATCACTGGTCTAGTAACCCACTTAATCTCATAAATTCGTACCGAGCATTTCAAAAGTTTAGGAGGCAGGCAAGATTGTCTGGTGACGAGATAGAAGTTAAGACGGCAGGAAAAGATAAGGAGTTAAAAGATATATTAAAAAGAGATCACAAAAAGATGGCAGTAATAACAGGAGCCAGACAAGATGAAGCAACAGCTTATTTTGGAGGCATAAATATAGCAGGTAGAAATACTAAGTGGGACCACTTTATGGTTAGAGTCAAAGGAGAAACAGCACAATTTATTGCAGAAGATTTTCAAAAGACTTGGGACGGGAAAAATATTTTTCCATACAAAAAAATAGTAAAAGACGGGAGTACTTTATTTTTTGATACAAGAGAAAGCGAAACTGTTTTGAAAGATGTCGTCGAAAATATTAAAAATGCAAAAAGTAGAATCTGGATGCAAACCTCATATTTTGATTACGGCATTGTTAGACAAGCTCTAATTAATGCAAAAAAACAAAGTCCAAATCTTGATGTGCAAATTTTTATTCCTCACGAAACAACAAATAATGTTCCGCAATATATATTATTTACAAATAGACTACTTAAACCTTTCATTAATTCAGACATAAAGATCTTTAAGGATAGAGGGAGATTATATGATACATTTCTTACTTATTTCAATCACAGCAAGGCTTTAATTATTGATAATAAGGCCTATTGTGGCTCTTTCAACTTTACTACAGATCCTTTGGTAGGAGGAAATTCTGAAATTGTTTTCAAAACAGCAGATAGCGAATTTATAAAATCACTTGAAGGGTGGTTTGATGATACAAGAAGATTTAGCAAAGAATATAAGGGAAGAAGATGATTCTATGTTTTTGACTCAATTGGGGTTGGGAATTTTTTAGCAAAAGCAACTACTTCTTTCTTTAATTTATCTAATTCTTTGCTTTTTTGTATATTTGATTTGTATTTTTCTCTTGCCTTCTTAGCAATTTCTTTGTCATCAGAAAGAAGACCTTTTACAGATAATTCTTGGCAAATCTTAACCCCTCTATTTATAAATTCTGCAATTTTCTTCATTTCCTTTTCCTTCATTCCCCGTGTTGTAACCGCAGGAGTACCTATCCTATATCCGCTTGGGAAAAATGGAGATTTTGGATCGTATGGAATAGTTTGCTTATTTCCAAATATACATGCTCTCTCAAGAGTAACATGTGCCTGCCATCCATCAATCTCTTTATTTTGTAGATTTATCCAAACCATATGATTTTCAGAGCCATTACCAATTAAATCAAATCCATTTTTCTTTAATTCGTCGGCAAGAATACCTGCATTTTTAACAATTTGCTCGGAATATTTCTTAAATTGGGTCGTTGATGCTTCTTTTAGCGCAACAGCAATTCCGGCAATTTTATTCATGTGCGGCCCTCCCTGAAGACCTGGAAAGACTGCGTAATCTATCTTTTTTGGAAGATCCGGATTTTTCTTGAGGCCTTTTTCTGTCACCATTATCATTGCGCCTCTTGGCCCCCTTAAGGTCTTATGAGTTGTTGTCATAATAACATGCGCAAATTTTGCAGGAGACGGATGTGCTCCTCCTGCAACAAGCCCTCCAATGTGGGAAATATCTGCAACAAAATACGCACCCACTTCATCTGCAATTTCTGCATATTTTTCCCATTTAAAGACTTTTGTATAGGCAGTGCCTCCGCTCCAAATAATTTTAGGCTTTAATTTTTTGGCCAATTTTCGTAACTCGTCAAAATCCACTTCTCCCTCAGGAGTAAGGTGATAAAATTCCGTATGATAATATTTGCTGGTATAACTTGCAGTCTGACCCATAGACAAATGTCCGCCGTGTGAAAGAAGTTGAGACAAAGCAACATCTCCGTCCTCAAAAAGTGCAGCATAAATTTCCAAATTTGCCGGTGCACCGGATAGAGGCTGAACATTAACATAAGGCACACCGAATAATTTTTTGGCACGCTCGCGCGCCGCTGTTTCTAAAGGATCTACATATTCATTCCCTGTATAATATCTTTTATTTGGATATCCTTCTGCATATTTATTTTCAAGTACAGACCCGACAGCCTCAGAAACAGAATTTGATACATAATTCTCAGAAGGAATTAATTCCAAACCTTCCTTTTGACGTCTCTCTTCACCTTTTATTATCTTATAAATTTCGCTGTCGTGGACTTTTAGATACTTAAGTGTCATAAAACCCACTATAAATCAGAAAAAGTTGCCTAACAAGGGGGACAAAGCGGTATAAAATATAACATTTGGCATCATAAAATTATAAAATCCCTATTGTATAAAATAATGGTTTTTGTTAAGCTCGCCTTGTGGAAGTGATACCACTCGTACCCCATCATCTTCTTAATTTGGCTGTCATGGAAAGGCATCCTGATAAAACCCCTGAAATTATAGCTCAAGAGATGATAGATGCTGTACGAAATACAAAAATAATAGGGATAAATTACGAAAAAGATGTTTTGGGTGTTCCTTCAGATTCTTCAAAAGTAAATCTGTACAAACAAAATATAATAAAAACCCTTCGTGTATTTAAAGAAGGCCCCGATTCAGCAAAAGTAGAGATAAGAAGAGGTCTGCTTGACTCATTTTGCAAATCCTGCACAGGAAAACACGATCACTGCCTAACACCTTCTCAGGTTTTTACAGATTTGCCTCTCAAAAATCCATTAGCCAAAAAATATGACGCAATTTGTGCTGGGGAAAATGATTCATTTACCAGGGGCTTTTATAAAAGGCTACAAGAAGAGCCTAACCTTGACCCCAAAAATGAAACTAAATTTATTGACGATTTAGATAGAGTAATTGTCCAGACAACTTTAGGAATAGTCAGAACTGTTTTACAAAATACAGCCGTTGAATATTGGAAAGGATTATCAAAGCCTGCAGTTGAGAAAATGAAAAAACTTTTGGAAGAAATAAGAGAATATAATCTTTCCCAAGAGAAATCAGCCTAAATATTTTTCATATATTATTGTTTTAAAATAATGCTTATTGTATTATTCCTTTAATGTTAGAAATTCCCATTACAATTCGTGGCCATCACCTTATTCCCTATTCAGATTTGGTAAGGAAGGACTCTCCACTTAGTCCTCAAGACGTTGCAACAAATGTGTTTTTGTCTGCCTTAATCCTTGCGGAAATTGAGGAAAAATTCGGTAGCGCAACTGATACATATTGCAGACGATATATGACAGATCTGCTAGGAAAAAGCCAGCAAAGTGCATTAGATGTTAAATCAGGGTTACAAAAAAGTTTTCAGAATTTCTTAGATTCACCTGGAAGAAGAAAGGTATATATTACTGAAGCACAAAAGGATTCAATGTGTTTAAATGCGGCCATAGGAGAACATTGCACAATGCTTGTTGCTAATAAGTTAGATAATATTTACGGAGATGGCTTATATCTGAATAACTTTCTAGAAAGCGCAGACAGACTAAATATACCTTTAAAGATAAACACTATTGAGAAGATTTTTCCTGATGATCCTACCAAAATGAGGAGGAAAATTAGAATAGTTGTAACTGATGTTGAGAATACAACAAAAGTTTTGCAAGATAGCCAGTATCTCTCCAAACAAGAAGAAATAAAAAAAAGAATTGATGATGAGGTGTTAAAATTAAGCGCGTAAATCGAGTATTAGTTAGAAAATTTCTTTTCCTCCTTGACAAAATCATAGATTTCTTTTACCTTTGTAGTGGTTAATGTCCAAAACCTTCTACCAAGCACTGGGTAAAAAGACTATCTGGCCCAAACTACCGGGCAGCATTCCTCCAACCTCAATTACCTACGCCGATGTGAATCTAATTCCTCAAAATACCAATATCATGTCAAGAAAAGATATCGATACATCTGTTAAATTCGGCCCATACAATCTTAAAATCCCTTTTATTGGTGCACCAATGGATACAGTAATGGGTGAAAAAATGATACGCGAATTAGACAGACTTGGAGCACTTGGTACACTTCCCCGTCCATCAAAAGGGTTTGAAAAAGAGAATTTAAAAATCGCAAAAAGCCTTATTCATGACAAAGTAAAATGTGTTTATGTTGTCGGTCTTAAGACAGGACTTGAAGAAGCACAGGAATATGCACATATGGGTGCAGAAATTGTACTTATTGATATTGCACACGGTGGAATGAAGCAGGTTAAGGATTTGGCTAAAAAAATCAAAACAACCACCCAACTCACGGTTATTGCAGGAAATATTGTGACTTTTGAGCAGGCTTTGGAATATAAAGATGCAGGAATAGATATTGCAAGAGTTGGTGTCGGCCCGGGGAGTGTATGCATTACAAGAATGGTGGCAGGTACAGGTTTTCCTCAACTTTCTGCTATTTTTGAGACAACCTCAACAAAAATTCCTGTTATTGCAGACGGAGGGATAAAATATCCTGGGGATTTTGCCAAAGCAATTGCAGCAGGCGCAATAATTGCAATGGGAGGATCAATGCTTGCCGGAACAGTTGAGACTCCGGGAGATGTAATACATGGAGAAAAAGTCTATCGCGGTCAGGCATCAGAGTCTTATATGAAAGATCACGGCTCAAGTGTAAATGGATCAAGAAGTGCTGAAGGGATAACAACAACAGTTAGGGCAAAAGGACCTGTTGAGGGAATCATGAATGATTTTTTGGGTGGTCTAAAATCTGCAATGTCTTATGCAGGTGCCAAAACAATTAAAGAGTTTCAGAAAAAGGCTATTTTTAATTTATCATCCCCTGCCGTCCAGATAGAAAACACTCCCCATTTTGGAAGATAAAAACCGTTGGGCAGGTCGGTTTTTTTATTTAATCAAGAACTATTCTGTTTTTAGAAAGTCTGTTGGGACAAAAAGGTTTGCAACACCCAGACTTCGCCTTCGCCACTTGGAAGTAGATTCATAATACTCATCCGGCGTAACATTTACCTCAATTGATTTATTCATATTCCAAAACCCTCGTACTATAAAATTAACTGTTGTTAAGGCCAGCCCAACATCGAATACATCAGAAGATAATTCTTTTGCCAACGGCAATGAGTGCAAATACTCTGCAACTGGATGCAGCGATCCAGGACCGGCAGTAATTCCAGCAACCAAAAGAAACATTGGGGGAATCGCTTCTAGAAGTCCTGCAGCCATTGCACGCCTACCTGCCCACGTTCTACTTCTTTCTCTTTTATTTATATTTTCTGCCATTTTTTCACCTCCTTTCTAAAACATTTTAAAAGCAATTATAACAATAATATGTTCCTTAGGGAACAACTGAATACAATCTTCTTCTTGACATTTATCACTACAGGCCTTATAATTGATCATGGAGAATCTCACTATTCTCGAATATCTCAACTCTTCCTCTCTATTCTGCGGCCTAAATTCAATTCAACTCAAGAATCTCTCAAATAAAGCCAAAATCTATACTTACCCGCCGGGTCAAATACTTATTGAAGAAGAAATAATTAGTGAAAGAGTAATACTTATTCTTGACGGATTAGTAAAAATATATAAGCTTACAAAAGACGGGAAAGAAATATTTATTGCACTAGAAAAAAATGGTGATTATCTGGGAGTAATGAATCTTGAAGATATGTCCGGACACGCAACAGTTGAGACACTGAAAGAGACAAAGGTATTAGTACTCTATAAAAAAGATGTAATCGAAATTCTCAAAGCAAACCCTATTCTCTGGAAAAAAATGTATCAAATAGTACTTGCAAAGTTAGATGAATATAGAGAATTACAAGCGGTTAAATTAGGTAATGACTTTACACAGCGCACATTTCTTTTATTAAAATATATTTCAAAATTCTTTCCAAATAACACCATCAATCTTTCCCAGGAAACATTAGCAAGTATAATCGGTTCTCCTCGCCCACGGGTCACACAAGTACTTCAAGAGTTAAAGAGTCTAAAAAAAATATTCCTTTCTTCAAAAGAAGTAAAAATTCTTACATAAATTTTGTACAAAAAATAACAATAACTTTGTCTACTTTTGGACAGATTTAGCCTTAAATTCCATCTATACTTCCACAATTACCTATGAATATTAGGGAGATTTCAATATATTTAAAACCTAAAGAAAGAAAAAGAATCCCCCTTTGTCCTGAGAAAAAGGACTATCAAAAAGTGTATGATTTCTTCTTGCCAAAGCTTCAGATGGCAGAAAATGCCTATTTTCCTAAAGACGGTCCACTTTTTATAAATCACCAAGGATTATTCAAAACCCGCCCTGATTTGGTCGGAGGATTTACACCGGCCAGAGAATATCTACAAAGAGCCGGCGCGCGCCAGGAAAAGATAGATAAAGTGCTAAACCCAGACTCCTCTCTAAAAAAAGTAGAAAGAGATAATATAAATATTTGGAATTTTCAAAATCCGGACGAGGCAGCAACATACGTAGCCCAAAAACTTAAAGCAATAGACGAATTAGTCCAGATTTCTGTTGATGCTAGCCTTCC
>DASVCQ010000129.1:0-16229 GCA_036381535.1 Patescibacteria group bacterium
TAGATGTTAAGAAAATTAGCTAAAATTATCTGATTTGAATTTGGGAGAAAATTTTAATTTAGGTATGGGTTTGGGCGGCCGGTAAGACCTTTTCTCACGGCTCGTCTTAGGTCTTCATAATCTGCTTCTGCTTTTCTTGCGTCTTGAATTGCCCTCTCTACATAATCACCAGAATGAGTCTCTTCAATTGGTATCATGCCGACTGATTGACCTTTTGCAATAGATACACTATCCAGGGCCATTCTTAATTCCAAATTATTAACTTTTGCCATTTGGGTATTATAAAGTAAAATGCTAAAAGTAGCAAATATGATAAATTCAACTATTCTTGGGATATTGACAAAATTCAGATAAAGATTCTATTATTTATTTGGTATCAGATTTATCTATGCATATAAATTATTTAGCAATACTTTTGGCGACGGTGGTTCAATTTATCATTGGAGCAGTGTGGTATATGCCTCTTTTTGGGAAATTGTGGGGGAAGATTCACGGGTTTGATAAGGAGTCCAAGGCAACTCAACAGGAAATGATGAAGAGTATGATGCCATTGCTTGTTGTTCAATTCTTGATGACGCTTGTTACTACTTTTGTCCTTAGCCTTTTTATTACCTATATTCCTACCTGGAATGTCTATGCCATGGCAGGATTTTTCTGGATTGGATTTGTTGTTCCAACACAAGTAAGTGGCGTTATTTTTGGTGGAACAGAAGGAAAGTGGGTAATCACCAAGGTATCAATTATGGCAGGTGGAGCGCTTCTTTGCCTGGAAGCAGCAGCTACAATTTTACACTTCATGGCTTAAGTATTTAATTTCTCCTAAATTTTTCTGGGTTTAAACATGTTTTCTTTTTGAATTGGAGTTAAAGGTTTAAATAAATCTTACAGGTAAATTGAAGTTATATTTACTGGATAATTCCTTTGGAATCAGTAATTATTCCGTAATCGTCTCTGTAATTTAAATCTTTGTCTGAATCCGTCTTGTCATCACTTGGTGTCTGCTCAATAAAGTAGAGGATTTGACCTGATTTAATTGTATAGGACTGATTTTGGTCATCAGAATCTTTTGGCGTCAAAGTAACAACAGTTGAGGAATCTGCTTGCTCATCAGTTGTGACATTCCAGCCGGTGAGTACTTTTTTGCTGTTATCCGAAATAGTACCGGGTGCAATTTGATATGCAAATTTAAAAAGTGGAGTTGATTTTAGGTCTGTGCCTTTACCCAAAGTAATTGGCTTGCCTCCCCCTCTTGCATTTGGACCGGCAGGAGGCATGGTAATCATTTTTGTTATTTGGTCACGTGCCGCATGGAATTCACCTCTATAGCGAAAAATAAAAAATCCCTCAACAATTACAATGAGTAGGAGTACACCAATTGCTACATTTTTCAACATAACAATATATATAGCAAAGTCATTAGGACTTGTAAATATATCTAAATGTATATTTTGGTTTGTTTTCAAATTTAAATTTTAATACTGGAGTATCTTTACTATTTATAAAGTCTTATCTACAATACAAATTATGAAGAAATTCCTTCTTTTTCTCTTGAGTCTTGTTATTTTGGGAAGTATTATTTATCTTGTCCCGTCATTTCATACAAAAGCAGCACAAATGCTGACATATAACGCATGCAATACTCCTTTGGAATATAGCCTGGGGACAATAGATAAAAGATTTGGGTTGAGCAGTGATGAAGTACTTCAAGACATACAACAAGCAGGTCAAATTTGGAGTCTTGCTGAAGGGAAAAATTTATTTGTATATTCTCCAAATGCCAAGTTAACTATCAATTTTGTTTATGACGAGAGGCAGGCTCTTGATAGCTCTATAAATCAACTCAATTCCAAATTGACTCAAAATAACCAAACACTTTCCCAACAAATTGCCCAGTACAAGTCAGACTATGCTGCCTTTAGGGCAAAGCTTGACGCATTCAATGCAACTGTTGATAAATATAATAGTGAAGGCGGTGCTCCTAAGGCCGTATATGATGATCTTCTCAAACAACAACAGGAATTAGACGCAGAAGGGAAGTCTTTGAATGAGCGGGCAAGACAACTTAATATCTCAACAGACAATTATAACTACAATGTAAATGTACTTAATAATGATATTAATCAATTTCAAAATGTGTTGACACAAAAGCCTGAGGAAGGACTTTATAACGGGGAAGAAGACACAATTTCTATTTATTTTTCCAGTAATAAAAATGAGCTTATTCATACTCTCTCACATGAATTGGGACATTCTTTGGGGATGATGCATGTTAAGGACAAAAACGCGATTATGTATCCTTATACAACGGAAAATTTGGTAGTTACTCCCGATGATATGACAGAGTTGTCCCGTGTATGTCGCAATCAATCACTTATTATTCATGACCTGCAGGAATTTGACCTCTGGCTAATAACCGGAGTTCAGAGTCTTACTAAGAAAAGTTAACAATTACAGGAAATAAAATCACTACATGATTATAGACTCGATAAAAAATATATTGATGAAGTAAATAAAATTGTAGGTAGCTTCCTTATCAACAACAACTTCTAGGTTCCATTCGCACTTATAACGAATTGTTTATTCTGGCCACTTGTTTTAAATTGCACAAAGGTAATTCTTACAGAAAGGAGGTAGAAAAATATGGCAAATTCAGAATTAGGACCAAAAGTAAAAGCATATAGTGAAATGGCAGGAGGAATAGTTGCAGAAGGAGTTGGGATAAAAGTAAACCCCGTACTACTTGGTGCACCGGCGGATGCTGCAAAATCGTTTGCTGAGACAGTACTAAATGGTAGTGCAGATAATATATTCTCTGCATTTGGGCATGACGTCTTGGGTATTTTAAATGCTTATGTTCATTCAGGCTTTACCGGACTTGCAGCAAGTGCAGTCTTGGCATTTGGAATATACTTGTACGGAAAAGGAAGAGTAGACAACCACGTTGCTAAAGTAGGGGCATAAATTTTTAAGCTTTAACAAATTGTGCTATTATTCTTGTATGGAGGATGATCCAGCAAAAGTTACAGAACTTTTGACTTTTTTGAGAAGTCATAATTCTGCAGTGCTCGCAACGGTTAGAAATGGAAGTACGCCTCATGCAACAACAATTTATTTTTATGTTGAGGACGACTTGAATTTCTACTTTCTTACCAAGAATGAAACGGCAAAATTCGACAATATCAAGAAAAATATTAATGTGGCTCTAGTTGTCTCAGATACACAGACTCTTCAAACAGTCCAGCTTGAGGGGACGGCACAGGAGGTTGATTATACAAAAACATACGCTTCAACTATGAATAAGCTGCTTAGTATAATTGCCAAAAATGGAGAAGAATGGGAAAAGATTCCTCTAAATCACGTCGAAAATAGTGGTTATTTTGTTTTTGTGCAAATTAAACCTACTTGGCTTCGCTTTAGTGATTATAAAAATTGGCAACATACTACAAAATTTGAAAAGCGTTTTTCTTAAGTATTTGATTCGCAATCAATGCGCATTGCAGAAAAATAAGTACCAAGTTAAAATTCATGCTAATAGTTATTTGAATAAATTCTGTCAAATTTTTGTCAAGTAAATTATTAGTAAGTATTGTAATATATAAATATATGCCAATTGGACCCGAACAAATTGAAGAAATCCTAGGACATGCACCTGATGTTATGCGCCATGCCAAACATGGAGCCACACATGGAATGGGCCTATTCGAAAAAGGCAAAACAAAAGATGAAAGACTTGAGCATGGGCTTGAAGTTGCTGGCGGTCTTGTGGGTCTTAGTCTTATTGCAGCTAAAATTTGGAGAACACTTCGTCGTAAATCACCTGACCAACCTCAGCAAATAGATACCCCTAAAGAAGAAAAATAAGTTATAATGGTCTCAAATGGTAGATGCTCCTGAAGGTACAAGAAATATTAGCACACATGAATTGGTAATTCCATCTGGACGAAATGCGCTGAATTACCTTTCTATATATGCAAATAATGGTGGTCCTTTTTTCCCATCAGAAAAAGACTTAAAAGTTAGAAGTCTGCTTAAGGAAAAATTGCAAAATGCAGACTCTGTTGTAATTCAACTTGGAGGTGCTTTGGGAGATACTGTAATTCAGTCTGCATATATGAATGGAGTACTCGCAAGTCTTGATAGTGTCCATAGGTCAAATGTGCCTGTAACTCTTCTTATTGATGATGATAAGAAAGCTCTTTTTGAAGGCTACGTATCAGATAGAATAAAAGTTGTAGGTACAACACTTAGAAAATCACCAGAAGATCAACTTCAAGAAGTAGCAAAATATACCAGTCATGCGTCTCTTTATGTTGATCTTTCATCAAGAAGCAGTATTTTAGGAAATAACTTTGATATTGCAAAAGAGAGGGCTTTTATGACTGATGGAAAAATATCGGGAAAGGATATAACCTGTGTCGGTAATTTGTATATGCCAGGACAGACAGGATACGCAAGACTAGGAATAGATAGACGTTATGGAGATTTTGTAAAAGAAATATTTGGAGTAGATAAATTAATTTTCCCAAGTGAACGGGCAAGAGTTTTTTTGCCCAAATCTCCTGACTATGAAAAAATTAAAAAAGGGTGGGAAAGTCAATTAAATACAGATAGCCAAACGATGCAAATTGCTGTTATTGTTGAGTCGGCATTTTCGGATAAACAGTACGGTGCTTCTAATTGGGCTGAGGCAATAAAACAACTTGCTGCTACTGTTGGATATGAAAAACCTGACCAAAAAGTCGCAGTAAATGTAATTTTTAATGGTAAAAGTCAATCAAAAGGATTTGAAAAAGCTTCATTACATCATGCATTTTTTGATGTTTTAAGAGACACCGGTGTTGTTGGACGCATTAACTATGTCTCTGATTCTGTTAAAAATCTTTCTGTTCTTTTAAATACGCAGAATGTTGTTTTGTCCAACGATACAGGACTTGCACATATTGCAGCAGCTACTCCTGATGGGCCTCCTGTTGTGGTTTTGTATAAAGAAAGCAGATTTCCCTCTACATACTGGAGATCTAGCAACAAGCAAGTAGCAATCCCTTCCTCTCACTACTGGGCAGGAGATCCATATGACTCATCAAATAAGGAAATCAATAAAATAGACCCTCTCAAAGTTGCAGAGATAGCATGGGAAAGAATGAAATTACATCAAAAAGCTGCGTAAATTTCTCTTTTTCTGGGACCGTCTAATTCAACCAGCACCACTCTCTGCCAGACTCCAAGACATAACTTATTATCTTATTTTCCTCTTTTGCAAGCAGATTCTCAATCTCCTCAGTATTATCTATAATTTCATCTTTTTTGGTTGTATTTATATAAAGATACATAACTATGTTGTATAACAAGCTATAGAAAAAAATCTATATTATTTGACTTTATAGTGTATAATATGCCCATGACTTTGGATAATGAAAGAATAGATAGGGTTTTAAAAAGTGCTCAAAAACATGTTGATGAGTCCAAAAAAATTGAGGCAGAAATGACATCTGAGCCATCAAAACTTAGGCTTTTGGGAAGAGTCGCTTTGGCAGCAGGTGGATTGGGTCTTGCAGGCGGGTTTGGTGTTTTGGGAGCAGCGGTTATTTTTGAAGGAGCAAGGGCATTCCCTGAAGCACCGTTTATGGCGGCATTTTTAGCAATGCCACCAATTTTATGTGCAGCCTACCTAGGGATTTCAAGTTGGGAATTAGGAAAAAAATCAATAACTAGTCTAAAAACAAGGCTCACTGGGAAATAATAAAGTCTCTTTAAATAGATCTTATAGTATGGTATAATAGTCTCCATGGTAAATAACCTCGAAGCAAAAAAGACACGTTCTGGGAAAATCCGAGCAAGTACCCTATTTAAGGGTGTAAATGTTGTCATTGCAACTAGCTACAAAGAAAATAACTGGGATAATTTAAGATCGGCCGCATCGCTTCTTGAGGCAGAAGGCTTTGTCTGCTATCCACAAAGCTCTGTAAGCCCGAGTATCCGCTCTGAGGATAACTTTGTCATTATGAGTAATAAACCTATTGTAGATAAGCGCGAAAATATTCAACGGGCTTTTTTTGAAAAGGGAATTGCAAATGCAAGATTTTTATATGTGCTACCTGTTAGACATGATGACAAAACTTATATTGGAAGAACTGTTGCTCATGAAATTGCATATGCAATGCTAAATAACAAACCTATTATTGTATCAAGGCCAATTCAGTCTTTTGACGCGACTGTGCCGGAAGGTTTGGTCCAGATAATCAAACGGGAAATGAATAATTTTCTAGTTGTTTTGCCCGAGGATATAAAAGGACAAAATAGAAGGTGTAGTCCTCTCAGAACACTACCCGAAACAGTAAGTTTTGGTTTACCGAGTGAGGAGAAAAATTATATTTTAGGAGAAATAGATGTGCTTCTTTCTGATTTTGCAAAAGGGAAACATTAAGTATTTCAAAAATTGGGTTGACATTTTTAGTGATTGTTGAAATACTAAATATATGAATCCACAAGACCCAAATCAAACAGACCCCCAAAATCCAACGCCACAGAATATGTCAGACTCTCAGCCAGCAGGTGATAATACTCAAAGTGACTCTACGACTGATACATCATCCCAACCCCAAGAACCGTCTCAAGAGACTGTAACTGGTGAACCTCAGATCCCGCCAGTTCCACAGGCTATTATCCCACCTACACCAGAACCACAAGCTCCAGTACCTGCATCAGACAGCCCAGCGTCAGATCCTGCTCCAGCATCACAGGATGCAAATTTGCCTGCAGAATCTCCTTCAAGTGAAGGGACAAATTCTGCTACTACGTATCCTCCTACTCCTCAACCTGTTATGCCTGCATCAGAGCCTGCAGCTTCAGAGCCAACAGTTTCTGATAGTCCAACGACACCCGCACCAGAGCCTCAGACCACAGAGCCGGAGGAAGCCCCAACGCAGTCTCCAGATGCATCTGATTCTAAAGAACCGGCAGAGCCCTCAACAACAGAAAATACTAATGAGCCAACTGGGACACCAGCAGAGGAATCACCTTCTACACCTTCCTCAGACACTCAAAATCCTCCAAGTGACACAAATCCTCCAATGGAAAGTATGCAGGCAACAATGCCACTTCCCACAACACCTCAGACTCCGTCTACTAGTACTCCTATTGGTAAAAAAAGAGGACTTAATTTATGGATGATACTTTCATTCATACTTCTTGCTGTTATTGCTTTCGGAGCATACTATGTTTACAATCTTTCAAAGACTCAGTCATCAAATGAAGCAATGATGGCCAAGCCAACAGCTGCTGTTAGCCCAACTCTTGCAGTATCCCTTACTCCGTCTCCGTCAGGTACAGACAGTGCTATGACAGAGGGGACAGTGGGGGGAAAGCTTTGTTATCCGGCAAGCGGAGTACCGGCAGGTACAATTACTGCAAAAAATGTAACAACAGGTAAAGAGTATACAAAGGATTATTCCGGTACTTCAAGTGGAGCAAGTAATGAATATTCTCTGTCACTTCCTGAAGGAATGTATCACTTAAAATTTGCACCGACCCAGTACCCAACAATTATCGGTTATTATACAGAATATTCAACTTGTGTAGACAATCCTAATACACCTGATTGTCAGTCCAAAAAAGTAAATGCAATTTTATCTGCGACAGTAAGTGCAAAAGTTGCTGCCCAAAATATAAATATTTGTGATTATTATTATCCTGCCAACAACCCTCCAAAATACTAAAAGGTTTTTCTAAAAAACTTCTTTATGATATAATTTAGCCATGGAAAAAAGAGATTTTCAAGTTTTGTTATTTTATAAATATATAGAAGTTGCAAATCCGGAAAAAGAAAGAGATGAGCAATTTGCACTTTGCCAAAAGCTTGGTATTAAGGGTAGGATTATCATTGCAAAAGAGGGAATTAATGGGACTCTTGAAGGGACAAAAGAAGCAACGGAAAAATATATAAAAGAAATGAATAAAAATAAATATTTTTCCAATATTACATATAAAAAAAGTGTAGGTAATGGCAATGCTTTTCCTAAATTATCGGTAAAAGTACGTCCCGAAATTGTTACGACAAAAATACATACACTTAACCCCACAAAAATAACAGGCAAATATTTATCCTCTGAGGAGCTACATAATTGGTTTGAGGAAAAACGTGAATTTTATATAGTTGATATGCGTAACGATTATGAGTATGCTTCAGGTTATTTTGAAGGGAGTATTTTTTCCGGTATCCATAATTTTTTTGATCTGCACGAAGTATTACCAAGGCTTGAGCATCTGAGAAATAAGACAATTGTTACCGTGTGTACAGGTGGGATTAGATGCGAAAAAGCATCTGGATTTCTAGTTGAAAATGGATTTGCTGATGTATACCAACTTAAAGACGGAATTCAGACTTATATGGAAAAATATCCCAACCAAAATTTTAAGGGTAAATTATATGTTTTTGACGGAAGGATGACCATCGGCTTTAATACAGAAAGTCCAGAACATGAAATTGTTGGAAGGTGTGATAAATGCAACGAGGTATGTGATAGTTATGTTAATTGTGAATACGATATGTGTCATAGACACTACATTTGTTGCACAGAATGTCTAGACAAAGATACAGGTTTGGCATTTTGTGACGATAAATGCAAGAAAGATTATTTAACTTTTCAATTACCAAAAGAAAATACTTCTCAAAAAAATCTTTCTTTATCTTTATGATATTTGATTTATATCACTGATATAAATATTTCAATATTCTATTGTTGTTTTGTAATTTTGGATATATCATAAAACTATGAAATTTTTGTTGAGTCTTTTACTTGCTTTGGGTATTATTTTTCTTTTTCCCATTTCCTCTTTTGCTGCTGAAAAGACTCAAGTTACAGTGCTTCCCAAAAATGAAGTTATAAATCATGACTACTTTGCAACGGGAAGTAATGTAGATATAGAAGGGACTGTAAATGGGGATGTATATGCAGCGGGTGCAAGTATACTTATAAATGGAACAATAAATGGAGATGTACTTGCTACTGGCGGACAAGTAACTATTTCTGGAAATGTGAGAAATGTTAGAGTAGCAGGAGGACAAATACTTATTGATGGGAGAGTTTTGGGTAATGTAACTGCATTAGGAGGAAATATTCAGACAACGCAGTCTTCTGATATTCAGGGGAGCTTGGTGGGTGCGGGAGGACAATTCAGCCTTTTAGGCCCAATAGGTAAATCGCTATCTCTTGCAACAGGTCAAACAACTATCGGGAATAGAGTTGGTAATGACATTTGGATGAGTGGAGGACAGATCACTATTACCAATAAATCCCAAGTAAATGGAAATGTTGCATATATTAGTAATCAGAATGCAACGATTGAAAATGGCGCGACAATTAGTGGTAAGGTAACTCACTCATATCCGCCAGCAAGAGAAATAAATGAGTCGCAAAGAAATGTTAGTTCTGGTCTTTTCGGACTGTTTGCAGGTATAAAAGTTACACTCGGAATTTTGGGACTTTTCATGAGTATTATTGTTGGACTTTTGTTAATTTATCTAACACCAACTTACACAAGTAGAGTAATAGACCAAATTACCAAACATCCCTGGAAGTCGCTTGTCATTGGAATTGTAGGCTGGATAGTTGGGTCAATTATGCTTTTTCTTCTTTTTATGACAATTATCGGAATTCCTTTTAGCATTTTGGGGATATTTGTTTTGATTACGTTATCATACGTTGGTAAGATATTTGGAGCTTTAATTGTAGGAAGGTGGTTGTTAAGTAAATTGGGTTATAAAAGTCTTATACTTGCTTTAATAGTCGGAATAATTGTTATTGAAATTTCCAGTTTTGTGCCGATACTTGGATGGATATTTGGTTATGTAATTTCGGCAATTGGGTTTGGTGCTGTTATTTTTATGAAGAAAGTTTATTATTCCGAATTCAAGGCAAAAAAAGTTATTTAACTATTTTTTCCCAAGGAAATTCGTCCCGTCCAAAATGACCGTAAGATGCTGTCTTAAAATATAATGGTCGCTGTAATTTAAGACCTTCTAGAATTCCTTTAACAGAAGTATCAAGAATAGTGTTCATGAATTTAATAAGTTCATTTTTACTTACTTTTTCTGTACCAAATGTCTCAACATCAATCATTAGAGGTTTTTTAAGTCCTATTGCATAAGCAAGTCTTACTTCTGCTTTTTCTGCAAATTTTTTAGCAACAATATTTTTTGCTAAAAATCTTGCTGCATATGCACCGCTTCTGTCTACTTTTGTTGGATCTTTACCTGAAAAAGCTCCTCCACCAACTCTTGCGTAACCGCCGTATCCATCAACAACAATTTTCCGACCGGTAACACCTGTATCACTTGCCGGACCTCCAATATGCCAAACGCCTGTTCCATTAACAATGAGATCTTCCTCATCAAAAGTAAAACCATATTTTTTTATGACGGGTACAACAACCTTTTTATATAAATCATGTTTTACTTTTTTAAGTTGCACTTTCTCCTCATGAGGTACTGCCAGTACTATTGATGTAATTTTTTTGGGTTTGCCATTTTTATACAATATACTGACTTGGGTTTTGCCGTCAGGTCTTAAATACGGAAGAATTTTTTTATTTCGCATATCATCCATTTTTTCGGCAAGTCTATGAGAGAGTGCAATAGGAAGAGGCATAAATTCAGGGGTCTCACTACACGCATAACCAAACATCATTCCTTGGTCTCCTGCTCCTTCATCATCCACTCCAACAGCAATCTCTGGTGATTGTTGATGAATGGCAATAGTGATAGGTGACTTATCACTAAATTTAAAACGCTTTTGTGTATAACCCAATTTTTTTATCACACCTCTGGCAATTTTTTCAAAATCAATTTTTGCATTTGTTTTTATTTCTCCTGCCAAAACAATTTTTTCCTCGGTAACTAAAGTCTCAACGGCAACACGCCCCTTTGGGTCTTGTGCCAAAACAGCATCAACAATAGCATCACTTACTTGGTCACATATTTTATCAGGATGACCACTACAAACTGATTCTGATGTAAAAATAAAGTCACTCATTTTATTTAGACAAATAAAAAACCTCCCATTAGGGAGGTGATGTTTGTCTTTTAAAAGACCGCATTTTCCTCCCGGAGATTTGGCACCGTGTTTTGGTAATTGATAAAATCGGTTGCCGGATAGGAATTACCTATCTCTCTTAATGTCTTTATATATTTAATCACACATTATAAAAAGATGCAAGAATAAATCTTCTGGACAAAGTTAACTCTGAATGAATATAATCCTACTATGACAATTAAAAAATTATTTGGAAATAAAGGAGCAGAAAAAGCTGAAGGATTTGTTGTTGTAATAGATATTGTGAGAGCCGCAACACTTGAGGCAGTTACCCTTGCTCGCGGGGCAAAGTACATAATTCCAGTTGCATCAAAAGAAGAGGCATTTTTACTAAAAGAAAAAAATCCCGAGTATTTAATAATGGGGGAAGAAGAAGGTTTAAAGGTAAAAGGGTTTGACTTTGGCAATTCTCCAACTGAGCTTTTAAAAGCAGATGTTTTGGATAAAGTGATTGTTCACCGCTCAAGTGCAGGAACACAGGGCTTGGTGAGAGCAAAAAACGCCAAACATTTAGTCTTTGGAAGTTTTTTAACTGCTAGAGCGATACTTAAAAAAATAGAGGAAACAAAACCTGAAACTATTTGTTTTGTAGTTACTGCGGGTGAAGATGGAATATTTGCAGATTATATGACTGAAATTTTGTATGGAGAAAATCCCAGTAGAGAAGCGGTAGCAAAAAATCTCTATTCTCATCCGGGAGTAGAGTGGTTTTTGGATATGTCAAAAGAGGAATTTCCTATAGAGGATATAAAAGTAGCGCTTGAAATTGATAAATATGATTTTTACTGCGATGTTAAATTTGAAAATGGACTGCTCAAAACACAAAAAGCAAAGTAAATACTTGATGAATTCATATTTTTAGTTTATTCTACACATGCTTATGGAAAAATATAAATCTTTAATGGTACAAGTAGATGCTTTATATACTCCTATCCACAGAAGAGTCCTTGAATGTGGAAATCCAACCAAAATAACAACTTGGAAAAAAGCTTTTCCTCACGTGGATTTTGGAAAAATGATAGATGGAAAAGAAGTAGATGACGCACTTACTGGTGATCCTATAAATTGGGAAAGTAGACCTCTGGATGATCGGTTTATGAATGTTGCGATGCAGGAGAGCAGAAGAAGGAGCCGGCTAAATGTTGAAGTAAATTATGAATTAAATGTAGCGGGAGTATATAATCCAATAAAACATAGTATTTCTGATTCGGAAAGACAATGGTATTTGCTTTTTGATGGAGCACTTAGGGAAAGAAGAATTATAGGTAGACGTACTATCCCTGATGGGGCTATGAAAACACTAGTATATTTTGCAACACAAAAAAATATTTATAACGAGATTAATCGGCCAGTAGATCCGACAAATGAGGAAGAAATTATGTATAAAAGGGAACTAGAAGATGAATATAACTGCATGTTGGATGCAGTAGATGAGCCCAAAAGAGCAAAATTAAGACGACTTACAGTACTTGTTCCAAGAGAAGTAGTAGATAGTTTTAATAAAGAGAGGTCTGTCTCGACAAAGACATAATTTCACTACTCTCTTATACTGTGATAATATGTTGTTGCCCTCAGGGGCTATTTTTATATGAAAGCAATTGTAAAAAGTAAAATCTTTGACGAAAAGAAAAAAAATCAACTTATAATTTCAATAGAGCGCAAACAAAAAATTCTAAAAGAATGGAGTAGCAAAGTGGAAGAATTAAAAATGGAACTTGAGTTAATCAAGCATGAATATCATGTAAGAGTTGGAGGGCTTTTATTAAAAGATAATCAACTTGATTTAGAAATTTTGCAACTGCAAAATTTAAAAGACAGGATGAGTGAAGGGATGAGTTATTCTGAGGCGGTTAGAAAAGATGAAGATGCTTTTTATAATGAGATTTTGAGAATGCAAAAAGAGCAGGAAAAGATTGATATAGAAAAAGAAATACTTGAAAAAAGAGATGAAGT
This sequence comes from Patescibacteria group bacterium, assembly GCA_036381535.1. Taxonomy (GTDB): domain Bacteria; phylum Patescibacteriota; class Microgenomatia; order Levybacterales; family UBA12049; genus DASQJJ01. Next base: position 13,044 of record DASVCQ010000129.1, read on the forward strand.
TGAGGAATCTGTTGCAATGCAAGTAAAAGATGTTTGGAAAAAATTAATAAGAAAATTTCATCCGGATTTGGTAATGGACAAAAATGAGAAAACAAGAAGAGAAGAAATAATGAAAAAAATTAATCTTGCATATTCACATTTTGACTTAGATACGCTTAAGCATTTTGAAGAAAATCCTGAGAATGAAGAAATAAATGGAGCAAGTATAGAAAGACTGGAAAGTATATTAGTCTCTATTGAGAATACAATAATTGAATTAAAAATGGAGTGGGTTGAGGAGAAGAAATCTGTTTGGTATTCATGGAAAATAAAAAAGGAAAAAGCAAAAGAGAATATTGACGTATTTGCAGATTTTGAAAGAGCACTTTTAGACGGTGTAGTGGAGAAAATAAAAATTCTTCAAAAATTAAGAGAAGAAGTAATTCCTGAGTATAAATAACTATTTTTTTAGATGTTTGAAATATTCGACTTGTCTCAATCTTTTTTCTGCTTCTTCACGTGTAGAATAGGGGCCTCCTAAATTCTTCTTTGTTTTTTCAGAAAGGACATGATAACCGTCCTTTTTTTTTACGATCATTTTATATCCAAAAGTTCTATTTCAAAAACAAGTGTAGCAAAGCTAGGAATATCTCCCACTCCATATTTTCCGTATCCGTATTGGTATGGAATAGTTAATTTTCTTTTTCCCCCAACTTTCATTCCCAAAATACCCATATCCCAACCCCGAATAACATATCCTGCCCCAATTTGAACTTCAAAAGGCTCTTTTCTATCATATGAGCTGTCAAATTTTTTGCCATCTGGAAAAGACCCCAGATAGTGGACAACAATGGTATCTCCTTCTTTCACTTCCTGACCTGTCCCTTTTTTCAGATCTTCTATCTTAAGCTCTTCCTCATTCACCATATATACAGTATAACAAAGATACTCCCCAGACACAAATGTTTTGTGACAGAAATCACAGAAGATTTATTGTTTTATTTTTACAATTTTATTGTTCTTTAAACCCAACCTTTTGCACCCGTATCTTTAAAAGATTTTACAGATTCCTCTTCTGGCGGGTGCAAGAGGATTTTTTTTTGGTCAAATTTGATATACTAAAAATATGGATAAAGATGAAATGAAATCAAAACTAACTCCGGAGCAATACAGTGTCATGTTTGAAAAAGGCACAGAACCAAGATTTAGCAAAAATTGGAATATTACGGAAAAGGGAATGTATAATTGTGCCGCTTGTGGAAATCCTCTTTTCTCATCTGATGCGAAATTTGAGCTTGACCCTAATGATTGGAATTATGGTTGGCCGAGTTTTGATGACCCAGTTAGTCGCGAAAATGTAGAGCTTAAAGATGATGACAGTAATGGCATGAATAGGACGGAAGTGATATGCAAAAAATGTGGTGCACATATAGGTCATTTATTTAACGATGGTCCAAAAGAGACTACAGGGATGCATTATTGTGTAAATTCCTGTGCTCTCAATTTTACCCCTGAGAAAAAATAAATTTTGAATAGTTTTCTTTTAGAATATATAATTAACTAATGCTTTATTTTCTAGTCTTTTTATTGTTTCTTGCTATAGCATTTATCTTTTTTTATTCCTGGTACAGGCTACATAAAGAAATTAACTCGCACATACCATCAAATAAAAATATGCCTTATGATTTTGGTTTGAAATATTATGATTTTTCAACTGATACAAAAGACGGCATAAAAATAAAAGGGTGGTATATTCCTGTTGATTCACCAAAAGCATTTGTTATTTTGATTCATGGAAGGGTAAATACAAGTGGCGGAAAGTCGTTAATGCTTTCTCATGCAAAATATCTGCATGATAATAATTTTTCGACTTTACTTTTTGATTGTCGGGGAGTAGGGGAAAGTGACGGCAATAAAACTTTTCTTGGTTGTCGGGAGTGGATGGATGCATTATCTATTTTTAATTATGCTAAAAATTTAGAGGAGGGAAAAAATAAAAAGATTGGATTTTTTGGCTTATCAATGGGTGCATCTATTGCTTTAATTACATGTGGAAAAGAAAAAATTGGTGATTTTGTAATAGCATCTGTGCCTTATAAAAATTTTTTAAGTTTATTTGACATGCAAGTTAAGGGTGAAAAACTTTTCCCACGATTTATTTTTGTCGGGGCGCTTTTAATTGCTTCTTTTTTCGAATTAGGACCAACCTATTTTATTTATACTGCTAATATGTGGATTAAGAAAATTGTCGCACCCATATTTATAATTAGTGCCAAGAATGATACTTTGGTAAATCCTAAAGATGCATGGGACTTAATAAAAAAAGCAAGTAAGCCGAGTGAAATTTGGGAAGCAGATTCAACACATAATATACATGGAGAAATGAAAGAAAAATTTGAGGATAAAGTAGTTAATTTTCTAAATAGATACGCACTATAAATTTATAGATTGGTAACTTCCTCAACATTTACTGTAAGTTCATTATTTTTATATTCAAAGACAATTTCAACAGGTACGTCTTTGTTATTTTCAACATACAGATTTTGCATTGAATTTGCTGATTTTGATCCCGGCATAAAGTAAATCGCAGTGCCATATTTTTTGTCAATTTCAGGAATTACGGCAAAATTGTGATTGGTTGGAGCAACGACTTTAAGGCCAGCATTTTGGGCGGCTTCATTAATAAGAGATGCTAAATGACAAACTCCATCTGCAACCAAATATCCATCTGATTTAAATCCTTCATCTGCACCAAATTGAGAATTGGTTGTCTTGACAACCTTACCTTCAAATTCTGGAAGTACATCTTCGTGGAAGGCAAAAACTTCTCCGGGTTTGAGAATAAATGAATATGTAAATGGTGCCTCAACAGCATTCCAATCTGGTTTGCTGGTCATCTTCATTCCACGCATATAAAAGAGTGTCAGAAGAATATTGTCCTTAAAAACGTCGTTTACAAAAGTATTTGAATACCTTTTTTCAAGGGAAAAGGCCTGACCTCCAAGCACAGTCGCACTTGGTTGAGGCTGGTTAGCCGTAACTGATGCAAATAAACCTAATGCAAATAGTAAATTAAGTATCATATTTTTATCTTTAGCTGCCTCATTCCTCCCCCCGCCTAAATGGCATATCTTGAGATTTAATTTTGGGGTGGGAGATAGAAGCTAATAGAGGCTAAAGTTTGGTAATTGTAGCACACTACAGGAC
>DASVCQ010000130.1:0-8754 GCA_036381535.1 Patescibacteria group bacterium
GCTCATCCTCACCTATTATTATTTCAAAGCCCATATTTTTTATTTTTTCCAATTCATCTCTAACTGCAGATGATTGCTCGGGAGTAAAGCGAATATCAAGTTTGGCCAAGGCATCATTTGGAATTTTATTATTTGTCAAATTACTTGTTTCAATTTTTGCCAAATTTATACTTGTCTCCCAAGCTTCTTTTTGTGGAACTGGAAATTTTTCTTTAAGACTATGCAAAATGTCTACTAATTTCCATAAAGCATTTTCTCCATTCCATGGGTATGCGCTGTGTGCTGTTTTGCCGCTTGAAAGAATACTTAATTGAATAATTCCTTTTGCTTTTAAATTGATAGACAAATTTGTTAATTCACCAGAAATTGCAAAATCTGTTTTAAGACCTTTCTCGAGTTGAAATTTTGTCCCGTTATGTCCGCCTGTTTCTTCGTCTGTTGTTATTTGAAGCCCAAGAGGAAAATTAACTTTATTAACAAGTTGATTAAAGACAAGGATAATGACTGCTGCAGCAGATTTCATGTCCGCAGCCCCTCTTCCAAATAATTTTGCGTCTTTTATAACTGGAGTGTACTGATCCTCTCTCCCCGGTACAACATCAATATGCGCATTAAGTACCAGTCTGAATTTTTCTGAAAAATCTTTTCTATTTGCAGCAAAAAGACTTGGATTATCATTTTGACTAAATTTTTGTAAAAAAGGCGCATCAATATTTTCCTCTGCGATTTCTAATACTTTTTGTAATGCAGAAATATTATCCACGGTTGAAGGAATCGAAATTAATTTTTTAGCAAGTGATATTATTTCATCTTTCATAATTTTATCCTTTCTACTCCCCACCCACTTTTGTTTGGGGCAATAAGACAGCCATTTTTATATTCAAGACTTTTTGCGATATCTTTTTTAAAATATTCTGGGAATGACACATGGTCTGCTGGCAAGACAAAACCAGATAGCGTTGACAAGTGTACATTTGCTGCTTTGCCTAATGCTGACTCAATCATTCCTCCACACCAAACCTTAACTCCAACTTTTTCACAAAACTTCGCTATCTTTACTGCTTCCCAAAACCCTCCGACTCGAGGCGGTTTGATATTAATTATTAGTCTATCAAGAATTTTATTTTTATTCCATAACTCAACTGCCTCGTATGCATGTCTTAAATGCAAAATGCTTTCATCAAGGCAAATCGAAGTTTTAATTTTTGTTGAAAGACGGGAATGAAAATAAATATCATCATTAGGTCCAGGTTGCTCAATCATAAGCAAATTAAACTTATCCAATTTTCTTAACATTTCTACGTGTTTTGGATTTTGCAAGTCATACGCGGCATTACCATCAACTTGAAGAGGAATATTTGGAAATTCTTTTCTAATTGATTGTACTAGCGTAATATCACGTCCCGGTTTGATTTTTATTTTTATTCTTTTGATTTTTTTACTAAGACTAATTCTTATTTTTTCAATAACTTCACTATCTGTTTTTTCAAGACCGATACTTGTCCCGCATTCAACTTTCTTTTGAGTGCCATTCCATAATTTCCATACGGGTTTTTTAAGAAGCTTGCCCAGGAAGTCCCAATATGCTCCTTCTGCTCCCACTTTTGCGATATTTCCACCAACAACCCATTTGTAGCAAGCAATAAAATCATTAGCATTAGTTATTGGTTTGACATTATTTTTTAATGAGGGAACAATAAATTCCTCAAGTATTGCATGTCCTCCACTTAGATGCTCCCCGTCATACCACGGAGCAGGCAAAAATGGACTTTCCCCAATACCTGTAATTTCTTTTCCATTTTTAGTTGCAAATGTTATTTCAATAAAAATTTTAGGCAACATATCCATCCTTGCAAATGATGTTTCAAATGGTTGATTAAGTTTCATTTTTCTTATATGAAGTTTGATATTTTTGATCACAATTGGCGTGTGTTGCACAGGACTCAAATTGTTAATTTCATTAAATATTTCTTGAATTTTTATCTTTTTATTCATATTTTATTTCCTCCTTAATCTGTAAAAATTTCTTCTAGTCCCATTTTCTACTCCAGTTGCAAATCCGTCAACAATAAATTCACCTGTGGTTTCGTTAACAGATGACAATGCAGGATCTATAACATTTTCTGGGACAAATCCTTCGTGTTTATTTAAAAGTGCACTCAAAGTCTTTCTCATCCCCCGCCTTAGAGATAATGCTTTTTTTTCATTCTCGCGCATTAAATTATCAATATCTCCAGGAATTTCAAAGAAAACTTCTTTTGATAATGCTGCATTAGGATTTGTTTCAGCATTTATAATCAAACCTTTCTTTACATCCGAAAGTGACAGCCCTTTTGTTTTGCCAGTGTATATATCTTTGACTCTTTGCTGAACACTTTCTGATAGCAAATCCCATTCAACAGTAAATCTATCTGTTGGCACATTTCCATATAAATCAGATGAAACTTTCCCGTATTTATCTATGGTAAAATCCTCAATTTTTCCACCTAGCTTTTCAATATTCAGTCTTGCATTCGCTCCTCTCATTGGGTCGAATGTCCACTCAATTGACGTATGTCCTGACTTAAGTGCTTCATGCGCTTGGATTATTTTTATAAACCATCCCAAATCAGCAGTAGACCTGACTCTTTCTCTTACTCCCAACATATGGGATACAAGCTTGCCAGATCTTCCACCAAAAGCCAAAGAAAATCCCAATGCGCCGTCTTTTGTAAATCCTTTTGCTAATTCATATGCAACCAAAATGGATCCGCCTGTATTTTTAATTATCGTCAAAACATTACCCGGTACTGCATCCGATGGAGGCATTCCCCAAATTTCCTGTTGCATCTTACTAACCAAGTCCAATACTCCGCCCTCTTCATTTGGCCCTAATGGCTGATTGGGAAATTGCGCATGCTCCCAGGTAATTGGTGCAATTATAACCTCTCCAATCCCGTCGATTTTTCTTTTCCAACCATTTCCATAAGACTTAAATCCAAAATTTTTTGGATCAAATGCCTTTTTTGCCTTTTCTATTTTCTTTGAATTTATTTTTTCTACTAATTTTTCCATAAAAAAACCTCCCTATTTTTGGGAGGTGTCCTTTCTTAAGCTTATGCTAACTTAGGCGCAAGACAATCCTCCCTCTTTTAGGAAGTAATATGTGAAATACATTGTGCGCCAAATTTTCATAAGTTGTTAGAGATTATTACACAGTCTTTTCTATTTGTCAAATTTTACCCTCTATTGATTGATATTTTTTAATTGCCATTGCCAAAAGACGCGCTGCTTTTTTAAGTTTTTCTTCATTCAAAACATAAGCAATTCTTACTTCATCCATCCCCTTTCCCGCAGTTAAATAAAAACCAAATCCAGGAGAAACCATAACTGTTTCATTTTCTAAATTAAAGTCTGTTAGGAGCCATTTTGAAAAGTCCATAGTATCTTTAATCGGAAGCTTAAGCATTGTATAAAAAGCTCCTTCGGGCTGATTTACTTTTATTCCTGTTTCTTCTTCAAAAGTCTGAATGAATGTGTCCCTTCTTTTTTCATATTCTTTTGCAAGCCAGTTAATATAATTTAGACTGTCGCCAAACATCGGTGCGACAATTTCTTGCTCTAAAAATGCGGGAAAAGGTCTACCCTGGACAAATCTGAAAGCGGATTGAATCACCTCAGAATTTTTGCTTACAACCAGTCCCATTCGCGCGCCGCAAACATTAAATCTTTTGGATAAACTATCTGCAACTACAATATGCTTAAGCTCTTCATCTGTTGCAACAGCAAGTGTACTCAAATTTTCCCGACCGTCAAAAACCATACCTCTATATGTCTCATCACTCACAACAAATAGATTGTGCTCTATGGCAATTTCTAAAATAATTTTTATTTCATCTTTTGTAAAAACGCTTCCTGTCGGATTGTTAGGGTTTGTAAAAAAAATTGCTTTTGTTTTGGGAGTGATTTTTGCAACAATTTCTTCTTTACTGGGTAAATGATAATTTTTGTTAAGTTGTACACTAACGGGATTTGCTCCGACAAATTTTCCATAAACCATATATGGAGGATAAAATGGTTCAAAAACAATATACTCATCTTCCGGGTCAAGAAGAGTTGCGGCAATAAGAACCATTGCATCACTTGCGCCTGCCGTAACCAGCATATCTTCATTCTGTAAAAAAGAAATTCCAATATCAGAAAAATATTTTTTCCAACCTTCAAGTAATTTAGTATTACCTCTAAATTCCGGATATGGAATGCGATTTGTGCTATCTGCAACCTTAAGGAGTGTCTCTTTTATTTTTTTAGGAAGCAAAAAATCAGGATCACCGATATTTAAATGATAAATATCTATGCCCCTAGCTTTTGCCTCTTGGGCATATGCAACAAGTCCCCGAATTGGTGAAACGGGTGCACTTTGTCCCCTTTTACTGATAGATAATTTTCCCATAGCTTATTTTATTCTAATCTATTTGATGAATACTAACAATTATCCCCTTGCTGCTAGCAAGCAAGAGGATAAGCTCTTTATCTGCCTTTTTTTGCAACATTTGGCTTTCTTGTCCCCTTGGCCGGAGCATTTAGCTCTCCTGCATCGGCAAGAATAGACTTTCCATCATGTCCCCGTACTTCGACCAATCCAGTTGAGACTCGTCTACCGGAGTAATATCCAGCAGCTAATTCATATTGGTCTTGTTGGGTATTTACATTTTCTGATCTCATATTTATCACCTCCTTTATAAATATTTATCTACTTCTACTAATTTTTTGTATTCCTCAAAATCTACTAGAGAGTCTGAGAGTCCTCTTGTGTCTCCTTTTTCCTTTAAGTGTTTGAGTGCATTTGTGACAGCATAGACTTCAGCAAAAAGTGTTGTGACAGGATATGCAATAATTTTATATCCCCATTTTTCCAATTCATTTTTACTACAAATTGGTGTCTTGCCTCCATCAAGCATATTTACTAAAAGAGTAACTTTAGGAAGTCTTTTGGGAATTATTTCCAACTCTTCTCTAGATTGTGGAGCCTCAATAAAAATAATATCTGCTCCTGCATTTGTATAAGCTTTTGCTCTTTCTATTGCCTCATCTAGTCCGTGTAGTGCTCTTGCATCGGTTCTGGCACAAATAAGAAAATCTTCACTGCTTCTGGCACCAATGGCTGCTGTAATTTTGTTACACATTTCCTCAGTTGAAATGATTTCCTTTCCTTCCATGTGTCCGCAGCGTTTGGGATGTTTTTGATCTTCTATAAAAATACTTGCTGCACCAACTTTTTCGTATTCTTCAACAGTCTTAGTTATATTTCGCTCGTTACCGTATCCGTCGTCACAGTCGACAAAAACCGGCAAAGAAGTCCCAGAAATAATATGTTTGTTGGCCGAGATCATGTCGGTTAGTCCTAAAAGGCCAACATCTGGAAGGCCGTAAGTAACGCCTGATGTTGCAAATCCTCCCACTGCAACTGCTTCAAAGCCGACTTTTTCTGCAATTTTTGCCGTAAGTGCGTCATGGACAACAGGCAAAAGAAATGCTTTCTTTCTTTGTACCAATTCTTTAAATTGTTTTGCTTTATTCATATTTTTACCACAAAAAAACCCCGCCTAGCGGGGTATCGTGTACTTAGTTTTTCACTTAGCAACACTCATCCCCGTCGGGCGAGTTGAAAAAGAAAAAACTAAATTTTTTTATTTGACAATTTGTCATAAGACTAGCCGATTATTTCACAAAATTTTTTTCTTGTCAAATTTAAGTTGTTTTTCCTTCCTAAATTTGATTTAATTGTATTATCCTTATGGTAGACTTTAGGAGCCGTCGTCGAGGTGGAAAGGGACTTATCTACACATTTCTTCATTTACTTCCCGGAAGTAAGGGAAAGTCGGACATAGAGCTTTGGAGTGTTTTGGCAAAGTATGCTTTTTTTGCTTTGATTGGTATAGTAATTGTTATTGTATTTCTTTTTATTTGGTATGGTAAAGATTTGCCTCAACCCGGTAAATTAATTACAAGCAGTCTCACCGAATCTACAAGAATTTATGACAGAAATGGAATTTTGCTCTACTCTGTCTATAAAGACCAAAATAGGGCTTATGTACAACTTAAAGATATACCGAAAAATTTGCAGCATGCAACTATTGCAATAGAAGATAGAAATTTTTATCAGAATTCAGGTTTTTCAGTAAGAGGATACCTCCGCGCGCTTTGGGGAATTGTTACATTCAAGGGAATATCAGGAGGTTCAACTCTTACACAGCAATTGGTAAAAAACGTACTTCTTCAAGATACGAGACAGACAATTCAGAGAAAAATAAAAGAACTTATTTTGGCAATTCAAGTTGATAAAAGATATACAAAAGATCAGATTTTGGAGATGTATCTAAATGATGTGCCATATGGAGGAGCAAATATTGGAGTTGAGGCAGCAGCAGAAAGCTATTTTGGCAAACATGTAAATGATTTGGATTTAGCACAAGCAGCCTTTATTGCAGGTCTTCCGCAGGCGCCCAGTCTTTACTCCCCTTTTAGTGGACATAAATATTATTTGGATAGGACAAAAGCAGTATTAACTGCGATGGTTGAAGAAAATTATATAACTCAAAAACAAGCAGATATTGCAGATAAAGAGGTTGGTGAGATGACATTTTCTGATACGGACAGATCTATCAAGGCTCCCCATTTTGTTATGTATATAAAACAGCTAGTTGCCCAGCAATTTGGTGATGCTGCTGTTGAGAATGGTGGGCTTCAGATATATACAACTTTAGATTATTCAATAGAGCAAAAAGCAGAAGATATTGTCAAAACAGAAATTGGCAAATTAAAGAATTATCATGTAGCAAATGGTGCCGCAATGGTAATGAATCCGAAGAATGGCCAAATACTCGCAATGGTTGGGAATACTGATTATTTTGACAATACGGTTGATGGAAATTACAATGACGCAGTTGATGCCAAACGCCAACCTGGATCTTCTCTCAAACCAATTATTTATGCAACGGGTCTAATGAAGGGATACACTGCCTCAACTGTTTTTATGGATGTCAAAACAGATTTTCCTAGTGGAGATCCGACACATCCTAATTATACTCCTGTTAACTATGACGGAAAATTCCATGGACCTGTACAAATGAGATTTGCCCTGGGAAATTCAATGAATATTCCGGCTGTTAAAATGCTTGCTTTGGTTGGAATTAAAGATGCGATGACGACAGGATATCAGATGGGAATAGACTCTTGGGAACCGACTTCCCAAAACGTGTCTCAAGTAGGTCTTTCTCTTGTTTTGGGAGGACGCGAGGTCACACTCCTTCACGAAATGACTGCATACAGTACTTTGGCCGATGGTGGTGTACGACACGACCCTATCTCTATCCTTAAAATAACTGACAGTCATGGAAATACTCTTTTTCAAAATAAGGACAAAGACGGTACAAAAGTTTTACCGCCTGATGTAGACTTTATAATTTCTCATATATTACTGGATAATAATGCAAGAACTTTGGAATTTGGACCAAGCAGCTATTTGGTTATACCTGGACATACTGTAAGTGTTAAGACTGGAACAACAGATGACAAACGTGATAACTGGACAATGGGTTATACGCCGTCATATGTAGTTGGAGTATGGGTTGGAAATAATGACAATTCTCCAATGAACCAGGCGATTTCTTCAGGACTTACAGGAGCATCTCCTATTTGGAATAAAATAATGACCTCAGTACTTAAAGGAAAACCTGATGAGCAATTTCAAAAGCCTGATAATGTAAATGCAGTGACGATCGATTCTCTTTTCGGAGGTTTGCCTGTTGACGGACAACCAACAAGAGTTGAATACTTTATAAAAGGCACCGAGCCTACCTCAAAATCCTCTGTATACCAAGAAAAAGATGGGAAAATGTATTATGTTGTTAGAGAGAATGACCCTGTCTCAACTGATGGAATCAATCGTTGGCAAATTGGTATAGATAATTGGATACACGAAAATCATTCGGCTGCAGACTACCAGTGGTATCCGCCGGATGATTTGTTAAAATCTTTGGGAATAAATCCAACACAACCTCCAAGTCCTACACCTTAATTAGTATTTAGTATTTAGTATTTAGTATTTAGTATTTAGTATTTAGTATTTAGTATATCTATCTTTAAAATGCTTATTTATTTATAATCTGTTTGTATGCATCTATATAAAGAATACACACTTCCCTACACTATTTGCTTTGGTATTATTGGGAAAAAAGTACTTTTAATAAAACGCAAAAAAGAGCCATATTTAGGTAAGTGGAATGGATTGGGTGGGAAAATAGAAGAGAATGAAAATCCTGATGATGCAGCAATACGGGAAATGATTGAGGAAACAGGTTTTGAAAGTCTTGATGGAAGTATGGAATTTAGAGGAATAGTCACCTGGGGTGTTTTGAATAATAATAAAAAGCAAGGAATGTATGCATATTTTTTCAATTATCCTGAAAAACTTTTATTTAATCAAAAAGATACCAGAGAAGGCCTTTTAGAGTGGAAAAATTTAGATTGGATTTTGGGAAAAAATAATGAGGAAGTTGCGAAAAATTTAAAATACTTTTTGCCCGAAATGCTAAATCAGAAAAAACCTATGCATTACCAATTTGAATATTCAAACCCTAGGGACAAAAGTGAGTTGACCAAATTTACTGTTAGTGAGTTAGAGTAACGCGGGTTTTGATTGTACTTTATATTACTAACATTTCTGTCTTACTTTCCTCACGATTTCTCCTGTCCATGTCCATTGCTAAGGAT
>DASVCQ010000131.1:0-4374 GCA_036381535.1 Patescibacteria group bacterium
GAAAGCACAATCCTGCACTAATTGATTACCCGGACCCGCGTCTTACTGATATTCTCAAAAATTCATACGGAATACTTACCTATCAGGATGATGTTTTGCTAACCACCATTACATTAGCAGGCTACACTTGGCTAGATGCGGATAAATTCCGAAAAGCAATGGGTAAGAAAATTCCATCTGAGATGAAAAAACAACAAGAAAAATTTATTTCGGGTGCTGTAAAAAATGGTCTAACTCAGAAAAGGGCTGAAGAAATCTTTGAGCTTATTGCTCCATTTGCAGGATATGGATTTAATAAAGCTCACGCTGCCTGTTACGGAACAATTGCCTACCGCACAGCATACCTAAAAGCACACTTTCCTGTTGAATTTATGACTGCACTTTTAACTGCCGAATCCCGAGGTACAACAGGACCCGCAAAAAACGAAAAAATTTCTCAGGCCATTGCCGAGTGCAAGAGACTTTCAATACCTGTACTTCCTCCGGATATTAATGTCTCAGAGCCGGAATTTTCAATTGAGGAAAAATCTAAAATTAGATTTGGACTTTCTGCTATAAAAAATGTAGGCGCTGCGGCTATTTCATCTATTTTATCAGCCAGGAACAAAGGTAAATTTGTTTCGTTTGAAGATTTTTGTATGAGAGTTGATCTGGGCCCTGTTAACAAAAAGACTTTAGAATCTCTTATAAAAGCAGGTGCTATGGATCTATTTGGAAATAGGGCAATGCTTCTTGCGTCAATGAGTGAGATAACAGAAAAAATCGGAAAGTATAAAAAACAACAATCCGAAGGTCAGAGCTCGCTTTTTGGAGATGATAGCATGGAGGAAAAATTAGATTTAAGCTCGAGTGATTATTCTGATGTTGAAGATTTTTCAAGCACAGAAAAGTTGGCTTTTGAAAAAGAATTTTTAGGATTTTATTTAACTGCTCACCCTCAAGCAGATAACCTGCTAATTATAAAATCCATGATTTCTCATGAGCTTGATGCTTTGGCAGAAGGAGTAGACAATGGAATCCAAGTAAAAATCGGGGGAATAGTTGAAACAGTTAAAAGAATTTTTACCAAGAAATCAAACGCAGAAATGGCATTTGTTTCAATTTCCAATGAAAAAGGGACAGTAGTTGAATGTATTATATTTCCAAAAGTATATGAGCTGTACAGGGATATTTTGATATCTGATACTGTTCTTATTTTTGAAGGGAAAATAGATATAAAAGATGACAGACCGGTAATCTTAGTCAGTACGATTTCCAAAACCAAACCTCTATGAAATACAAAGCAATTTTATTTGATATAGATGGTACATCCATAAAAGACGGGCAGTATCAAAGACCAACCCCAAAAGTTATTGAAGCAGTTAGAGAAGCGAAAGAAAAAGTACATGTATCAAGTGCAACAGGCAGACCTTTCGTCACAGCAAAGTGGATTTTTGACGATTTAGACCTATCAGATCCGGTAATAATTTCAGAAGGCGCTAAAATTGTTGACCCAAAGTCTGGCAATATTTTATGGCATAAGAATATTGAAGCCACAACTGTTGAAAGATTACTGAAAATAATGTCTAACTTTCCATATAAAGTAACAGTTGAGAGCCAATATTCAACTTTTCCCGAGCAGCCATTTGTCAAGATACAGGATGAAAGCTTTTTATACGTAATAAGTATTCCTATTGAAAGACAAAACGAGATTATAGAAAAGTTAGAAGTAGTATCAGAAATTACAGTCAGCAAAATAAAATCATACAGTCCTGACTTTATAGACTTACACATAACCAAAAAAGATGCTACCAAGGAAAATGCCACAATGGAATTAATTAGCCGTTTGGGTCTTAAAAAAGAAGAGGTAGTTGGCGTTGGAGATAGTTTTAATGATATTCATTTGCTAAATGCTGTCGGATTTAAAGTGGCGATGGGTAACGGCGCTTCTGAGTTAAAAGAAATTGCAGACTATGTTGCCCCAAGCGTCTATGAAGACGGGTTGGTAGATGTGATTGAAAAATTTATTCTATCTTCTTATTGAACCTTGCTCATACTACTGATACAATACAAAAGTTATGGCAGCAGAACTAGCAGCGCCAGTACTTATCCAACTTGGCCCGCTTCCACTTACCAATTCCCTGCTTCATACCCTTCTTGTTGACGGGGCGATCTTCGCAACCGTTATAGCACTTAAAAAGAAGCTCAGTCTTATCCCGGGAGGTCTGCAAAATGCTTTTGAATATATAATAGTCGAGTTATACGGTCTGACAGAGCAAGTCGCAGGCAAAAACGCTCGAATAATTTTCCCATGGTTTGTGACAACTTTTCTTTTTCTTTTAGTCAGCAACTGGAGCGCACTACTTCCCGGATTTGGAACAATAGGCTTTCAGACAAAGGAAGGATTTGTTCCTCTTTTAAGAAGCGCTGCAAGTGACATAAATCTTACACTTTCCCTGGCACTTATTGTGACCGTTGCAACACATTTTTTGGCAATAAGGACAGTCGGAATAAAGAGTCACCTTTTGAGATATTTTTCATTCAACCCAATTTTTCTTTTTGTCGGACTTTTAGAAATTTTGTCGATTTTTACAAATGTTATCTCGCTTTCTTTCAGACTTTTTGGTAATATATTCGCAGGAGAAGTTGTGCTCACAACAATTTCAGGTATGTTTGCATTCCTTCTTCCTTTACCATTTATGGCTCTGGAGTTAATCGTTGGACTTGTCCAGGCTTTAGTATTTGCGATGTTAACTATGGCATTTATGTCTATTCTTATGACACCACATCATGCGGAGGGGGGTGAACACTAAATTTATGGACTTTACAGTACATGGAGGTCTTATTGTCGCAATTGGAGGATTAGGTCCTGCTCTTGGTATCGGATTTATCGGTGCAAAAGCAATGGAGGCATTAGGAAGAAATCCTGAAGCATCAGGAAGAATCCTTCCTGCAATGTTACTCGGAATGGCTTTTGCTGAGGCTATCGCTATTTACGGTCTTATTTTGGCCTTTGGAAAATAATTTCCCAATTGACGGGTTAACGAGTTAACGTGTTAAAACTTTTGACACGCAAACCAAACTCGTTAACGCTTTAACTCGTTAATAAAAATTATGGAAGAATTAGTTAAAAATTTTGGTATACAACCTGTGCTTTTGATAGCACAGATCGTTAATTTTTTAATTGTTATTTGGCTTTTGAAAAAATTTGCATACAAGCCAATTTTTGATATGCTCGATAAAAGAAAAAAAGTTATTGAAGAAGGAGTAAAAAACGCAGAAGAATCTTCCAAGACATTAGAAAAAGCTTTGGAGGAGGAGAAAAAAATTCTTAAAAATGCTCACACTCAAGCTCAGGATATTTTAACGGAAGCAAAAGATCAAGCAGCAACTAGCCTTGCGGAAGCAGAAACTTCAACTAAAGTGAGAGTTGAAAAAATGATTGAGGATGGTCAAAAGGCAATTGAAAAGCAGGCCCAAGAGGCTGAATCCAAACTCGCTACACAAACAGCAAAGATTGCTGTTGAGATACTTGAAAAGTCACTTTCAGGAATTTTGGACACAAAGACACAAAAAGAAGTTGTTGAAAAGGCTGCCAAAAAATTAACAAAATAAATATGACAAAAAAATATATCTCACAGCTTGTCAGTGCAAGTTATACAAAAGAAAAATTGGACAAAGGAAAAGTTGAAAGAATTGTAAAACTTTTAAATAGATCCGAGCTCAAACTTTATATTCGAGGACTAAAACTTGTTGAAAAAACAAAAACAATTTCTCTTGTTTTACCTGATACAAAACTATATAATACAACTAAGAAAGTTTGGGAAAATAAATTTAAAGGCAAAAAAATAAATGTCAGTGAGGACAAATCACTTCTTCTTGGAGTAAAAGTTATAGATAATGACAATGTTTATGATATGAGTTTGAAAAATAACTTATCAGAATTTGTTGATACAATCTAATTTATGGATAGCAGTGATATTATTAAAAAATTAGAAAATAAATTAAATACATTTCAAACCTCAACCAAAGAGCAAAATGTTGGTGTTGTCGAGCAAATCGGAGATAACGTCGTTGTTGCATCGGGTCTTTCTAAAGCCCAAATGGGAGAACAAGTAGTTTTTGAGGACGGCACAAAAGGACTTATTCTAAATTTGGATGAAGATTCGGTGAGTATTGTACTCTTAGGACGTGGTGACTTAATAAAAGAGGGCGCTACTGTCAAAACAACCGGCAAATTGCTGACAATTTTGGCATCGGAGGAATTACTTGGTCGAGTTATAAATCCTGTAGGTGCATCTTTGGATGGAAAATCAAACATTAAAAAAGGTAAAGAGATGCCTCTTGAGAGAATTGCCCCAGGTGTTATTACAAGACAACCAGTTGATACCCCTT
>DASVCQ010000132.1:0-7465 GCA_036381535.1 Patescibacteria group bacterium
GAATCCTCCCCATTTGAGAGAGCTCTAAGTACAGCAGAAGCAGTACTTTACAATGCAGACCCAAGAGGACTTAATGTACATATAAATCCTAATATACGAGAGAGACAAAATGGACATGGAGTAGAAAGAGTTTCTTATAGAGACATTTTTATTGTATCAAATCCTAAGGAACTTGCCAGATGGTCTAGACTGGGGGATGATTATAAAGGCCCTGGTAAGGACGCCGAATCAGAAAATGAATTTAGGAAAAGAGTAAAACGAAATGTTAGAAGAATGCAAAGAGCGGGAAAATACGAAGGACGTATTAATGTGCTTTTTACGCATAGTGAGAATATAGGTGAGACAATAAGGCAATTAGGAGTTAGTAACAAGCGATATATAGAGACAGGATCTGTAACCATTGTTACAGCCGAGCCTCGTACAAAGTGGCAAAGGCTAACACTACGTCCAAGAAAACTGGTTGTTGGAGATACAATAGAATTTCCTCAGTAGTCTTTTAAAGCAAAAATTGTTAAAAACAATACAGGGTTGAATGATATTTACTTTTCCTGGAAATAGTGATACTATAGGTGTATGGAAATGATGCCAAAAAAAGATCATTATTCAAGGTTGGCGATAGGTGCTTTTTTGAGGACGTATGCTGAAGGTTTGTTGGCTTTGGAGTTTGTTTTTGCCCACCCTGCATCACAAGATGTTACCGCGTCAGATTATGGTTTTGCAATCATACTTGGGATTGCTGCTGTTTTTGATCTAACAAGAGCAGTAAAGAATGGAGTCCAGTACTTAAGGTCAAGATAATTACTTCAATTTCTCTAAAAAATTTCTTCTGGCTATCTATTTTTTTATTTGCTATTATCTCTTTATGATTAATAGACCCATAACTACCCTTTTTATGATAGAGTCACTGGACGGGAAGATATCAACAGGAGACAATGATACTTTGGATGTAGACCGAGATTTTCCTAAAATTCCAATTGTTAAAGACGGACTTTCTCAATATTACGAAATAGAAAGTCATACAGATAGAATATCTCTTAATACAGGGAGAGTCATGGCAAAAATAGGTGTAAATATAAGAAAGACTGAACCCAAAAAAATTGATGTTGATTTTGTAATTATAGACAGTAAGCCTCACTTAACAGAAAAAGGTGTTGAGTATTTAGCAAAATGGGTAAGAAAGCTTTATTTAGTAACAACAAATAAAAATCACCCGGCATTTAAAGTTAGAAATTCTTATAAAAATATATTTCCTATATATTTTGAAAAAAATATTGATTTATCAGAGCTTTTAATTCTTCTTAAAGAAAAATATGTAGCAAAACGCATTACAATTCAGTCAGGAGGGACATTAAATGCATCGTGGATTCGTGAGGGTCTTATAGACCGCGTAAAAATTGTCATTGCACCCTGTCTTATTGGAGGCGCAAATACACAAAGCCTAATTGGCGGTGAGTCACTGCACAATGAAAAAGATTTAGGCTTAATAAAACCTTTAAGTCTTCTTTCTATTAAAAAATTGAAATATTCTTATTTGGAAGTAGTTTATAGGGTACTAAATAAAATTTAATGGTGAAGAAGTGACACTATTGCAATGATTGCTACTATTCCCCAAATAAGATTTAAGACAACGGATTGGAAGACTTTTTTGTAATACGAAACGGTTATTATTCCTAAAGCTCCTGTTAAATTAAGAATTTGGTAAAAGAGACTTGCCGATTTTATTAAATTAAAACTGATCAAAGCATAAGCTCCAATTATGGCTACAGTCCCGTACCAACCAAATGTTTCAATTATAAACTTCTTCATATTTTAATAATACAGATAGGTTTATAATGCTGTCAATATATGATAGATTATAATTATGAAAAATTTTCAGCAAGTAGCGGTAAGTGGTGCCATTTTTAATGACAGCGGAGAAATTCTTATGGTAAAGCGTTCTATGCAGGATGACTTTTTGCCTGGTTTTTGGGAAATGCCAGGAGGAGGAACAGATTTCGGAGAGCATCCTGTTATTGCTCTCAAGAGGGAATTAAAAGAAGAAGTAGGACTGGATGTAGAAGTAAAAAAGCCTTTTTTTGTAAACGATTATTATATGGACACCATTGACTCAGCTCGGGGTGAAAATAAAATTCACAGAGTAGAAATATTTTTTCATTGTTTTCTCAAGAATATTAATCAAGCAGTTACTTTAAGTCATGAGCATTCTGAATATAAATGGATTGGAAAAGACGAAAAACTTGAAATGACGGACTATACAAAAGAAGCACTCCAAAATGCCTTTAAGTCTATTTAATTCTTGAGTAGCGAATTAGTACGGTCCCGGGTACTTTATTCATAGATACAGCTTTTTTATCATCAGGTAAAAATCTATAATCGTATTTTACCTGTTTGGCAAAACTATCTTTGGGGAAAGACTCTCCAGTCTGCCTCTCAAGTGTGCGTCTTACCATCTCGTCATAACAAACTTCTTCCGGACCATTCACAGGGTCTGGCTCGAGCCACTTACCATTCACGCTGCCCAAGTCTCTGTGTTCTTCAATTCTTCTCATACATTTAAAATTAACAATTACCATTAATTAAATCAAATATAAAAATTGTTTGGGTAATGTCAGAATTAGATACTATTTTTTCTTCCACTTGTATATAAGTTAATTTTGGAGATATACTTTTAATATAGAATATGGCGAGAGGATATCAGGATACAATTGATTGGTATAACAAACACGCTTTGGAATTTTCTCAAAAAGCGGGAAGCAGTGATTATGGAGTTATGGATGAATTTGCAAAGCTTTTACCAAAAGGAGGAAAAGTACTAGATGCAGGTTGTGGATCAGGACGGGATACTGATGCATTTAGGGAAATGGGTTTTGACACAACAGGGCTTGACGTGTCAGACGGTCTCATTCATGAGGCAAAGAAAAATTATCCAAAGTCTAAATTTTTGGTAGGAGATATGCGTGCTTTACCTTTTAAAGAGTCAGATTTTGATGGTCTTTGGGCACAAGCTTCCCTTTTGCATTTTGAAAATAGGGGAGATGTAGCAACTTCTTTAAAAGAATTTAATCGTGTTTTGAAAGAAAACGGCGTATTATTTATCTCAGTCAAGCTCCAGACAAAAGACAAAACAGGTATGGAATATGATAAGAGATTTGAAGAACCCAGATTTTTCCAATACTTCACGGAGAAAGAAATGCACGAATTGCTCCATGAAGCAGGTTTTACTCTTCTTAGCACTCGTGTCCAACAATCCCGCTCCCGCGCTGAAATTCAGTGGATACAGGTGCTAGGGAGAAAAGCTGATTCTTGACAGGTTAGACAAAGATTGGTTAATATAGCTGAAATATGTTAGAGTCCAGACAAGTAGATCCAAATGACCCTGAAATTAACGGTTTGAAACCAGGAGATCCTGGGTATACAAGTGTTTTGGCAATACTTACAGGTGAGATAGTAGTTGATGATGACATGAGAGCGACAAGGAGAAGAAAAAAATACGGAGAACTTTTTAGAAGAGTTAGAAAGTTCTTTAAGAGAAAACCTTAAAAGATATAGAAGTCTAGATTTGGCCTTTTTGCCTCTTGGCAACTTTCAACTCAAGAATAGCTCGTCTGAATTCTGCCTCGGCCATTGCAAAATCAATATCTGATTTTCTCTCTTTCATTGCCTTTTCTGCTTTTTCTTTTGCCTGTTGAGCTTTTGCCTCAGAAATATCTTTACCCATGGCTGCATAATCTGCAAGTACAGACACAGTATCATTTCCAACTTCCAAAAATCCTCCAACAATCACCAAATGATCTGTCTTGTGTCCTTTTTTTATCTGGAGTTCTCCAGGCGCAAGTTGGGTAAGAAGAGCAACATGCTCAGGAAGAATAGTCAATTCGCCACCAACTGTCGGGACAACTACTTCATCTACTTCTTCTGAAAGAATTTCTTTTTCCGGTGTAACAACTTTTATATGTAGAGTCATAGTGGATATGTTTTGAGTTATGGCTTATGGGTTATGGGAGAATATACGAGATGCTCATTAACTCCCGACTCATTACGCCAAACTATTTTTTATTTCCTTTTTTTAATTCTTTATCTTTTTCTACTGCTTCCTCAATTGTTCCGACCAAATAAAATGCCTGCTCTGATAAATCGTCATGCTTGCCTTCCAAAATTTCTTTAAAGCCCCGGACATTATCTGCAATCTTTACATATCTTCCCGGAGGGCCTCCAAAAATTTCGGCCACAAACATCGGCTGAGTCAAAAATCTCTGAATTTTTCTTGCTCTTGAAACAGTAAGCTTATCCTCAGTTGATAACTCATCCATTCCCAAAATTGCAATAATATCTTGAAGATCTTTATAGCGCTGCAGTACTTTCTGTACTCCACGTGCAACTTCGTAATGATCCTCCCCGACAATATTTGCATCCAAAATTCTACTACTTGATGTAAGTGGGTCAACTGCCGGGAAAAGGCCTTGTGATGCTAAATTTCTATCCAGTGTAACTGTTGCATCCAAATGGCTAAAGATGGTTGCAGGTGCTGGGTCTGTATAATCATCTGCCGGCACATAAACAGCTTGTACAGAGGTTATAGAGCCTTTCTTGGTACTCGTAATTCTTTCCTCAAGTTGGCCTACTTCATTTGCAAGAGTTGGTTGGTATCCAACTGCACTAGGCATGCGTCCTAAAAGAGCGGACACTTCAGATCCTGCTTGAGCAAATCTGAAAATATTATCTATAAAAAGCAAAACATCCTCGTGCTTTTCATCTCTAAAAAATTCTGCCATGGTGAGTGCTGTTAGACCGACTCTCATTCTGTTAGCAGGAGGTTCATTCATTTGTCCATAGACCATAACTGTCTTATCCATAACATTTGCTTCTTTCATTTCGAGCCATAAGTCATTTCCTTCGCGTGTACGCTCTCCAACTCCCGCAAAAACAGCGTGACCTTTGTGCTCTTGAGCAATATTTCGAATAAGCTCTTTAATAACAACTGTTTTACCAACTCCTGCTCCTCCAAAAATTGCAATTTTTCCTCCCTTTGTAAATGGAGCAATAAGATCTATAACTTTAAGTCCAGTCTCCAAAACTTCTGGCTTTGTTGTTTGGTCCTCAAGAGTAGGAGCTTCTTTATGGATAGGGGAGAGTTTGAGTTTTTTATTATCTAGTGGTTTTTGGTCATCTATTGTTTCACCCAAAACATTAAAAATTCTGCCAAGTGTCTCATTTCCAACAGGCACTTGAATAGGCGCATTGGTCCTGACAACTTCCATGCCGCGAGTCAGACCATCTGTTGTACCTAATGCCAGGGCCCGTACTTCGCCGCTTCCTGTTGCAAATGCAACTTCTAGCGTTAGCCTTTTTTTATTTGGAAGCTCAACCCATAATGCTTCATTTATTTGTGGAACTTCTCCGCTAAATCTTACATCAATAACCGGGCCTTGAATTTTAATTATGATACCTGTATTTTTTGCCATAAATTAAAGTGTATTGAGTGCTACACTTGCACTTGAGATATCTAGTATCTCACTCGTAATCTTCTCCTGACGTAGCTTATTGTATAATAAAGTAAGACCTTCTACAATATCTTTTGCATTATTTGTAGCATTTTGCATGGCAATCATTTGTGCTGCCTGAAAAGATACATAATTCTCAAGTAAATGCTGAAATAAATTCATTTCTACATATCTTTTAAGAAGTGCAGGCAAAATTTCAGCAGGAGAGGGCTCAATAAGCGTGTAATCAGGGGTCTGACTAACTTCTGGTTTTTTTACATTTTCTGAAACAGTTAATTTAACAGGTAGCAAATCAATTATTTGCGGACTTTGAGAAAAAACACTGTTAAAATGAGTAGTAATTACTTTTACGTTATCTACTTTTTGCCCTCCGTAGTATTCGTTAATAATTTCTGTAATCGGGGTGACTTGATCGAAAGTCGGAAGAGTGGAGCCTGCATGGAATGATGCAAGCAGATTTTTGGTAGTGCTTGAGGCAACATTTTCAATTTTCTTACCCACAACTACAAATAAAGATTTTTCGTCTCTGTTAAATTTAAGATATTCTTTTATTACATTTGTTACGAGTGCTCCGCAAAGTCCTTTGTCAGGTGAAATAACTATGTATAGAGTTTTGCCAGTGTTTGAGTTACTTTGCAGCAGTGGAGAAATAGGTTCTGTAGTATCAATTTTTGCTGCTATATTTTGAGCAAGTGTTGTCAGCTTCTCAACATAGGGACGAGTTGCAAGGGTTGCTTGCTGTGCCCTCTTAAGCTTACTTGCTGCAATCATTTGCATTGCCTTGGTGGTTTTGCTTATATTTTGGGCTGTTTTTATTCTTCTTCTTAGTGCAAGTGTACTTGGCATAATATAAAAAAATCCGAATATTGAATTTCCAAACTCGAAACAAATACCAATTTCCAAAATTCAAAGCTTATTAAACTTACATTTTGAATTCGTTTCTAATTTCGAACTTCGTTCTTCGAATTTGGCAACTAAAATGTTTTTTTGAAAGCTGCTGTAACTTTTTTTAATTGTTCTGCTGTTTTTTCATCGACTTTACTTCCTGAATTTAATGTCTCAATTAATTTTTTATCATGCGCTTTGACATATTCATGGTATTCTTTTTCAAATTTAAGTACTTCCTCAACCGGTACATCATCTAAAAATCCATTGGTAACAGCCCAGATAGACAAAATTTCGTATGCTTCAGGAAGAGGATTGTATTGAGGTTGCTTGAGGACTTCGGTCAATCTTTTACCCCGCTCAAGTTGATTCATGGTTGCAGTATCAAGCTCACTTCCAAATTGAGCAAAGACTGCAAGCTCTCTATACTGAGCTAATTCCAATTTAATTCTTCCTGATACTGATTTCATGCCTCCTGTTTGTGCTGCTCCTCCAACTCGACTAACAGAATTTCCAACATCAATTGCCGGTCTGACACCTGAGTTGAAGAGATCTGAGATAAGAAAAATCTGTCCGTCGGTAATTGAGATAACATTGGTTGGGATGTATGCTGAAATATCATTTGCTTGGGTTTCAATAACTGGAAGTGCGGTAATTGATCCTCCTCCAAAATCTTTATTCAATTTAACCGCGCGCTCTAGAAGTCTTGAGTGAATATAGAAAATATCTCCGGGATATGCCTCACGCCCCGCAGGTCTTTTTAGCACCAGTGATAAATTGCGGTATGCCCATGCGTGTTTGGTTAAGTCGTCATAGACAATAAGTACATCCTCACCCTTTTCCATAAAGTACTCAGCAACTGAAACTCCAGCATATGGTGCTAAAAATTGAAGGGACGCAGGATCTGATGCTCCTGCATTAACAATGATTGTATAATCCATTGCACCCTTTTCTTTAAGCTTCTCAACAACCTGAGCAACCGTACTTTGTTTTTGCCCAATTGCAACGTATACGCAAATAACTTTCTTACCATTTTTGTTGGCTTCTTTTTGATTGATGATAGTATCGATTGCAATTGC
>DASVCQ010000133.1:0-4343 GCA_036381535.1 Patescibacteria group bacterium
ACATACGTCGCCCAAAAACTTAATGCAATAGATGAGTTGGTGCAGATCTCTGTTGATGCTAGCCTTCCTCCATACGGTTTTAATCGTCATAGACAAGACCATCAAGCAGATGTCTACTTTGACAGCCAGTGGATGCTTAGAGCCTCACAACCATATAGCCCAACTATTAATTCACAAACCTATGTTAACGCAGCAATTGTCGCAATCTCCCACGACCACGGAATTCTAGAAGGACGTGGCGACCATTCTCTAAATTCTGTCCTTACTCTTGAAAAGGAAATTCCAGGAATAGATGAAAATCCGAGGTTTATTTCTGTTGCAACAAGCATTATTGCACACGACCCCCCTCGCCTTAAAGAATATTTAAAAACCCAAGAAGCATTGCTCCCGGATGGGTCAATAGACCCAGATAAAGCTTTTTTAATAATGAGGCGTGATTTGCCAGATGAAGCACTCGCCGTTATTTCAGCAGACCGTGGACAATTTGGAATTAGACGTGTCCCAGAAAATATTTCAAATACAGAATCTTTTGACCAAGATCCTAATATTTTTCCGAATATGATTTGGGAGGCAAGGCCCTCAATACAAGGCAATACATTTATTCAGTCTATGTACTTTAACCCCTTCATAGACCCAAGAGGAATATATTCTTGGGCAGGAAAAAATTCCAAAAAAGCTGCCTATATAGGAAGAAAAAGAATTTTTGTCCCCTCCCACATGCACAAAGCTCTTAAAGAAAAAGGCATTCCATATTCTCTGACTGCAGAAAAAGATTTTTTCAAAATGTATGGAAAAGATTTTTTGACAATCCAAATTGCTGCTGTCTTCGCGCTCAATCCGCATCTAGAGAATTTCAAACTTGTCATAGATGATCCATTTATGCCCTATGAAATAAGTCAAAATGGACAACTTATGCAAAGGGTACATGTCTTTAGACGCGGACACATAAAAGAAGATTTGGAAAAGTATAAGGAAGAACTTGGGTTAGAAGATAAAAAAGCAGCATGAAAGGAGGTGAAAATATGAGAAAAGGCAATGAATCGGAATTAGAAAGAAGGGCAAGAATAGCACTAAAAATGGCTGAGAGACAAAGACATTTTGCTATAAATATGTTTATCCCCGCACGGGTAGATGAGCCTCAAGCTTTAAATAAGTTAAGAAGAATGATCTCGAAAGTAACAGTAAAAGGCCTTTGGAGTGATGATAACTTTGGAGAAGAAATTCGTGTTGAGGACAAATAATAATTTTTTATGGAAGATAAAAGGGTTGTTACAATTATCGGAAATATTGGGGTTGGCAAAACAACTTCCCTTCCTTTAATTGCCAAAGCTTTGAATGCCGATATAATCCGCGCTGACGAATTATTTCAAGTAAATCCCTTTCGGGATAATTTTTTACAAAATCCTACAAGATGGGCATTAACTAATGAGATATACCTTCTTCATAAAAGGATTAAATTTATCAAAGACGAAATAAAAAATTGCAAAAAACAAACAATTGTTATTGACAGCGGAATACTTATGAGTTGGGTTTATGCAAAAAGTCACTATTTATCCGGAAAAATTACACTCGATGAATGGCTATTTTTTGAAGAAATATTCTCAGAATGGAGCCAATTTGCACTCAACACCTCTCTTTTTTATCTTCATGCACCAAAAGAGACACTTCTTGGCAGAATAAAAAAACGCAGCAGAGATTTTGAAATAAAATTGTATAAAGAAAGATATTTAGAAGAGTTAGAGTCAGGACTCAGGGATTTTTGCGCCAACTTTTCTAAAAAAATGAAAAATATAATCCATATTGATACAAATTCCTTAAATCTTTCAACATCTCAAAAGGACAAAAATACCTTTATAAAATCAGTCAAAGCAAATTTTTCTATTTCTGAAAAATAATATATTAGCCTTAAAATCTGCGCTATAGGTTATTATTTTATCCTGTAGCAATTCTGCTCGTTGACGGAATACTATTAGCTTGAGAAAATACGTTATGGAAGCCCAAAATTTCTCCATGACTGTCCATCTTTCTATTTCCTATTTTTCACGCGCAATTCATACAGATTTTAATTGTTTGACGTGATACTATGATAGAGCTCAAAGCAAGGCATAGCCTTCCACCGCAGCCCAATTTACTAAGCAGAATTCCTGCACTATCCTCACGCGAATTAAAAACCCCAGAACACATCTCCCCAAAACTCAATTCAAGACTCGAAAAATTAGCACTATTAACTACTGAAAGATTTAGGACAGGATATGAAGGCACACTTAACGCAGTCAAAAAAGAATTATTAGATATTGTAGAACCAACTGTCCCTAACGAAAGACTATTTTCCACACCAAATGAGCCGACCACAGTAGCAATTGCCAGCGGAAATGACACAAAAATTAAAGAATTTATTCGAGTTGTCTCAGAACACGCTAATGTAATTAATATTCCTGAGGCAGAGGAAACCCACACACTTTCCACTCTTCATGATGCTTTGTCAAAAGGAATAAGTGCTGCTGAGATAATTTCACAAAGTGAAGATACTTCAAGAAGAGAAGTAAAAAATCGCCATCACCTAACTATCGCAACAGACGCTTTAAATAAAATCCCTACTAAAAAAATAGATGATACAACAGGTCTGACACAAATTACCTATCAACCACTTGGCAAACCAAATAATCTTAGAAATAAAGAAGACGCTCCTCTTTCAAGGGAAGAGCAAGAGAAGTCGGTACAATTAATGTTTGGGAATCTTGCCAAAATGGCCAAAGAAAATAATTGGGAAACAATCCCCTATGTAACCGAATCAACAACAATTATGTATAACCCTAAAGACCCGAAAAATTATTCCCACAGTACTCAAAAATCCTCAATTTTTCTCTCTCCTACAGGCGTTACTCACCTAGCAACAGACGAAGGATTTATGGAATATAAAGAAAAAGCAAAAGAATTGGGTTTTGATATTACTAAGACAGCCGGTGGATTTGAACTCGATGCTCTGGACCAATTAGGCTATGTAAAATACATTACCGGGACAGCAAGTGATATAGAGAAAAGAATAAATCTAAAAAAATTCCCAGACCAAAGAGAAAATGCAAAAGAGCATGCATATGCTATTGCTAAAGGAAGTGTTGATGCAAAATTAGTAGGTAAATATTTTGAAAATAATAATACAGGAGATGAAACGGTAGAATTTATTCCTCAATCCACGCAAAACGTCTTCTTTCAAAGTCTTCAAGTCTAGATTCAGCAATTGAGAAAAGATCTGAGGCCAAGTCTTCAGGTAAATCATGATGATAAGGATCAAGTATACCTTCTGCTCTATCTTTTAGGAGCTTAAATCTTTTGTCTCTTCCAGGTATTTTAGTCTCATCAATTTTCCCACGCCTTAAAGCAGTACAAAGCTGTGTCCTTGGGTCTACTGTATTAATCTGAGACTCTTCCAAACCCTGTCTAAAAACAGCCTGTTGTATTTTGCGCATAAAATCTTTCATAGGAGCCTATCTTAATAAATTTAAGAGCAAACATCAAGCGGCTACTTTTCTAAAATTAAGAATGTATATGGATAATCCCAATCGCGCTTTTCTTCTTTTTCTATAACTTTTTTAAATTCCGAATAGTCAGGGAAAAAAGTATCTGCAGGCACTGTGGCATCAACAACAGTTAGATATAACCTATCTACAATAGGCAGTGCTTCAGAAAATATTTGCCCACCTCCCAAAATAAAAATCTCTCCTTTTTTGTCATTCTGAGGCATAGCCGAAGAATCTTTATCTCTAGAGTGAGATCCTTCACTATCGTTCAGGATGACAAATGAATGAGACTGCTTTTCCACTTGCAGCCTTCTCTCTTCCACTTCTTTCCCAATCTTGATAGCTTCTTCCAAAGAATCAACCATCACTGCTCCATTTACAGCGTAATTAGGATTTTTTGAAACAATAATATTGGTCCTGTTAGGGAGTAAACGTCCAATTGACTCATGGGTCTTTCGTCCCATGATAACAGGATGCCCTGATGTAATCTTTTTAAAACGTGGTAATTCTCCAGGAACATGAAAAAGAAGATGATTTTCAAATCCCAATCCTCTATTTTTGGAAATAATTGCAATTGCAGAAATTTTCATAGTAGTTAGTAGATTGTAGCTAGTTGTTAGTTTTTTTTCAAACTACAAACTACCAGCTTCTAACTACTCAGGTAATTTTCTCTAAAATTACCTGGCCATTTTGCCTGTTTTCTTATCAAAAAGACCGCCGGCAACAGTCAATTCTGCTTTGAGCATTGGATAGGGATCATAATCTTCTAGAAGCACATATTCCGGCCTAAATTCCTCAAGAGTTTTAAAATCATGTGTAAAGCTT
>DASVCQ010000134.1:0-5568 GCA_036381535.1 Patescibacteria group bacterium
TATTTAGATACATTTTAATATTCATGAAAAAAATATTTCACGGGAATGTGAAAAGTATTTTCTATAAAATAATACGAAAATATGGTTTTTGTGAGGCTAGAGAGTAGGAGTTTGAAATTTTGGTTAAAAAAGCTCGTGAAAAGCAAAAATAGGCATAATTCGACTTATTTTTTTGCAAAATTTTATTTTCACCAAGCACTTTTTCACGCCTGATAGTGGTTTGGGCTACTTTTAGCAGAAAGTAAAAATAAGTGATACTCTTTTCAAATAGGGTGTTTGGACTATTGATAAAGGCCAAGTCTAGTATCAATTACCATTTGATAGAATTTGACTCTAGAAAATGGCAATTAATGCTATCTCTTGTAGAAAATTGACTTTACCTCTATATTAGTAGTATGAGAAGGTATTTTGCTGTCCTATTTCTTCTTATAGTATTTTTAGGTTTTGCTGCACAAAGAACAGATGCTCAGTCTGCTTCCCAAAGTGGAGTAGTTAATTTGAAGGTAACAATTAACGGCTTTCTTCTAAATCTTTCAGGATTTCTTGCTCCATATGCATCAATTACTTTGACTAGTAACGGCACAGTGTTTGCCTCAACAACCGCCGACTCAAATGGAAACTTTGCTTTTACTTCAGTTAAGGTGGCCAAGGGGTTTACTACATTTTGTCTTGACGGTATTGATTACAAAAGGTTGGGTGAGTCTGAGTCTTGTTTTACTATCCCACCTGTTGAGGCACCCTACAGTAGGTCTGAAATTTTTCTCCCACCAACTCTTGGAGTTTTTAGAGCCAATGTTAATATAGGAAGTAATGCTCTTGTTTTTGGGTACGGCATGCCGGGCGCGACAATTAGTGTTAAGTTGGACGGGAAAGAAGCATGTGTCAGGACGGCAGACAAGACCGGATACTATGAATGTAACATACTTATAAGTAAAGAAGGAAATCATGAAGTCTATGCTGACTCAGTCCTAAATAACAAACCTTCAGAGCCTCAGCTTAAGAGAGTGCTTATCAAAGGAATAGCTCTGGTTAAGCAGGTAACACCCAAGCCACCTGCAGTGCCAAATGTTTTCTTTGGCCTTCCGGGAATACTAATAGCACTCTTCCTGCTTCTTCTGCTAATAATCGTAATTATTGTTTTGCTTCGCAAATTCAAGCCTGCTTGGATACCTAGAGTCTTTATACCAAATCCTAGAGAAGTTATGCATCACGGCTTTGATGCTCTCTTTAGAGAAAGAAAGCTTCACCACTGGTGGATGAAGGGAGTGGGGTATTAACCTTCACTCAAGCCTCAATTTAATTGGTCTTCTTCTACTTACTTTTTGGGCTTCAGACTGGCGGAAAGTCTTTTTGTAAGGTGAGTTTGTGACTTCAATGCTTATCTCAAAATCATTTTCTAACCTTCTTCTTGAGATGATGATATCAGATGAAGTGTTTTCTCTTTGTAATTTGTCCGGATCTACTGCAATTACGTCTGGCTTCCTGTTGTTATTGTATCTTTTTGCAGCCTTTACCATTCTTTTCCAAAAATATCTTTCTTCTTTGTCTTCAGGATATCTAGACTTGTCACGATAAGAATGTGAGGTAGCCATTGTTGCAAATCTAATGCCATCTCTATGCCTCTTTTGCCTGAGCGCATTAATAACATAGGTATGTGCTTTTCTAAAAACCCCGTATGGATAGTAGTGTGTAAGGCCAATATCTACATTCTCGCCGGAAATACTTATAAATGCCCCAACGTCACAGATACTCCTTCTTACAGATCTGAAATAGAAATCTTCCGAGGAATTATCCAGTCTCCATTCAAGATGCCCTATGTCAAGGCCAAAATTTCCATCTACATCATTTAATAGCCGATTTTTTTCAAGGACTCTCTTTCGAGCCAGGCCTGTTAGACTGAAGTCTTCTTTTGCCATAAGGAATTATATCACGCCCTCTAGTTATTAAAAGAGGACGTAACTTGAAAAAATGTGGAAAAACAGAAAATTATAGGGGATAAAATTGACGGCCTATAGCTCATTTCGGGAATAGTTAGCCTTGAATTTTGGGGTAAAGTCTTTTATTCCACTTTAATAGCGGATATAACTTATACATAGTTGCACTCTTTCTTTCTTCACGTCTTTTTTTCCTCACATTCAATTTACTGTCCTGGGCATTTTCAACAACATGCTTGGTAGCCTCAATTATTTCATCTATTCTTGAATGCTCAGTTGAAATATCACTTTGGTACATGCTTGCTCCTTTTTCCCAAACAGAATTTCTAAGTAGTGTGCTTTTTTCTCTTGTGCCTATGGCTAAGCGAAGTTTGCCTATGCCAATGCTCGCAACTGCCAAACACTGCTTTTCATAATAATTATCTTTTCTAACTTCCTGCCCATCAACTACTTGTACTTGTGACATCTTTTTTTCAGCATCAACGTAGGTTCTATGAATAAAAGGAATATAAAAAACATGGTTGGTTGTATATAGCTCAAAAAGATGATGGTCAAAGACTTCTATATTTGTCCATGAGATATCTTTAGGGTTTTCCGGGTTTTTGGGCTCGGTGTAGCCAGTCCTTCTGTGAAGGCGATATAGATTTCCCTGATTTGGAATTTGATTTGATAGTCTAAGAAGAGTTGCTGCTTCTTTTCTTTTCGTCATGACAAATAAATTATATCCCATAATAGATTATTTATCAAGCAATAGTCAATCTTGTAGATATGCTCTAGGATGTCAAATGCTTATGTCTTTTTTTCACAAAAATTTAGTAATAGACAAATGTATTTGCTAAAAAAATGGAGTATTTTAAAAAAATGGTTACTAAATAAAGCTAAAGTAGATTTTAAAAAACGTATCACTAGTCTCAAAATGCTGCTAAATTTACTATCAATAGATATATAAGTATATCAAGGCCTTTGTGAAAAACGATTATTACAAGACTATTTTTATGTAAGTTTTTTGTCTTTTTGCATTGCTTTGACTAGACTTTTCACGGAAATATCTGCTATAGATACTTTAGGATAAAATTATCTATTCTATGTTATTTCACGGGTTTTTATATTTGCAGCAAATCTAATATCAAATATAGAGAGTGGTTTTGTAAATACGCTTATACAATAAGCTTTATTTAATTTTTAAAATCCTGTCACTTCAACTTTAGCCTTGCTAAGTAGAGTATCAATAGGTGATTAAGTGTATCAGTTGTAGCGTGAAAAGCATTTATTACAAGACGCGGGGAGCTGATATGTA
This sequence comes from Patescibacteria group bacterium, assembly GCA_036381535.1. Classification (GTDB taxonomy): domain Bacteria; phylum Patescibacteriota; class Microgenomatia; order Levybacterales; family UBA12049; genus DASQJJ01. Next base: position 3,232 of record DASVCQ010000134.1, read on the forward strand.
CCTCTCATGTACCGTTTACCATTGATAAGTTACCATTTAAAATTTCCCAGTTATTCTTTAATAGGGACTTACCATTTATGTTGGCCTGATTTGACCAATATGGAAGTTTAATCTTTTTGAGGCTTGATCATACGTTTTCGTACTCGATAGAAAAGGAAGATAGCAATAGAGAGGACAATAAATATTCCGAGTAGATATTGAATAGGCATGGCAAGAAAGTAAATTGTCCTATGAAAAACAGGGCCCTCAGGACTCAGAGCAATTGTAAGTGTAGCCTTGTACGGCCCAAAGAGAAAAACTTCATTCCACATTGCTTTATCTTTGACTGATTGTTTGGTATCTGTAAGGGTTCTGGATGAGTTAGCAAGAATATTTTGAGTGAGTAAGTCTACTTTGCCTATTAACTGGCCGAAAAGGTTGTGGATGAGAATTTGGCCTTGTGGAGAAATATAGTAAGGGCTGAGATTGTGAACGACAACCGAAAAGGGAATAGGCCCATTAGTGACATAGATCGGAGAAGAAAATTTTTCAATAAAGCCGGTCGCAGGACTTTTTGGCCCGATTGATAACAAAACATTGCTTGCTATGCCCCCTGTAATTGATGGTCCGTTGCTTGTGGTTGAATTATCTTTTGTCAAAAAAACTATCGAAAAATAGTAATCAGATGGAGGTTCATCTTTTGGAAGGCCAATCTTAAGGGTCAGATTCTTTGCTTCTTTTGGTCCAAGATCTACATCACTAATCGGGATATCATTTTCCAAAATCTGTATCTTGTTAAAAATATTTTTATCTCTTAAATGTATATCATTTTCATTAAGATAAGAAACGCTTCCGTTAGCATCATTTGTCGTAAAAGGCCTAAGCGTTACAGATAGACTCACAGGATTATCGGTTAGATTTTGAATTTGAAAGTCATGCCTGATTGCAGTTGGCGGAGTAGCTTGAATTTGCATAATGGGTGGATTTATGCCAAGGGAGAAGGAGTTGGCAAGAGCTGGGTTGGGATTGATTACAACGAGTAGGGACAAGGCTAGGGAAATAGCCATAATCAGGCAGGCAATTTTTAATTTGAAGTTTTTAATTTTTAAATGTTTAGTCATAAAATTGTAAATGTTATTTTGTACTTTTGTACCGACAAAAGATACCAAAAACTCTTGCCACAATTGTCCCTCATGCTCTCAAAGCTTACTCGCTTATCGGGTGATTTCACCCCTCCCTAACAAGTTTGTAGGGAATCCCCCTGATGCGCTCGCTTCGCTTCTCGTGCATTCAGTACAAAGTGACAAAGGTTTTTATTTATTAATTCAAATATCAGTCGTTTAGTCATAAATAATACATCTTGTATTTTTTGTACTTTGCACTTTGTAATTAGTTTTGAATATTATCTTGGGATTAAAATTGCTTTGCTAAATTTCGTATCTAACAATCCATATATTCTCAAAAATACTTTACAACTTTATAAACATTATAACTTTACAAACTTATTTTTCATGCTCAAAATGTTGGTATAGCTATGTATGTAATGGTATTTGTATAGGTTCCTGGGATTTGAGAGGCTGAAACGTTAACTTTGTATGTAACTTGTCCGGAGCTTGCCGTTGTTTGGGTTGAGCCTTCCATGATGGTCTGAGCATCTTGACCAAGCTCGCTGTTAGCAAACGACTTGAATACATTGCTAGTCAAAAAATCTGTTAGACAGTCTGTTCCAAGCAAATTATCACATCTATAACCAAAACCGTAGGTTAGGGTATTTGTCCAAAGTGAGGCTGTTGTACTTGTGCAGAGTCCATTGTCACAGGTTGTGTCAGGAATAACAGTTGAATTATATCTAAGCTGGTGATTTTCTCGTCCTGTCACAATGTAGGTGAAAGGCGAGTCCGCTCTGACTGTTAGCGTATCTGTCCTGCTCACGGGACTGGTTGGGTCTATTGTCCCAAAGTCTATATCTGTTGGGTCAACTGTAAATGTGAAAGTGGCACTTGTTGTTGAGGTTGGGACTTGATTACAGAAAATTCCACCATAAAATCCTGCGCAGAGTTTGTAATTTGTGCCCGTATAGAGTCCGGGTGCAAGTTCGCCTGATGTAAAGGTGAGCTTATTATTTCCTCCCGAGACTTGACCGGCAATCGAGTTAAAATTACCTAAGTTTATGATAAAAAAATCATTAGACATACGGAAAGCATAAACAGTATCTGGTATTTTGTATATGGTATATAGTATAAGTGAGGCGATGAGGAAGATTTTGAATAATATTTTCATACGAAATACAAGATACTAGATATTTTCCTTGCTTTCTTCTCTTAGGTCTTCTGTCTCCTCGAGTATCTCGTCCAATTT
>DASVCQ010000135.1:0-9971 GCA_036381535.1 Patescibacteria group bacterium
TTTTCCAGAATACTTCCAACATACTTTGCTGGAAAATCATTCAGATCGTAGAAGAGACTATCTTAAACGAATTAGGAAATACGGCACTCTTTTAAGAGCTTCACATAGAATGTTTGCAAATGAACTTCCAACAGAACACGATGAATTCATTCGTAGCCTAGGGCATTTAAATGATAATATTAACACTCCTCAAGCTTTAGCACTATCAAATGATATGCATAAAAGATCTCAGACAATTTCATCCGCACCTCAGGCAAATATGAAATCTGATATAGACTTTCAAAAATGTATTTTCAAAACAATTGCATTAGCTAGAAAAGGACTTCAAACAAAAACTTTGCCCTTTGAAGAATATCATGATGTACGTAAAGCTCTTCGTAACTTGAACAATTTTGTTTTGCTTTTAAGTCTCGCAAAGGGAGATTCTCCTGAACTTGATAAAATTTATGAATATGGCGCAAAATTTGTCACTAAAATGGGCGATAACCTGGATAAAGGTTTGGTATCTGGAAAAGCCCCAATAAATGTTGATGAATCTATTCGCAGTGCTGCACTTACATTTCTTGATGTTTTTACTTACTAACTCTACATAGAAAAATTAAGGCTTAAGTAATATATCTCAGTTTTTACAAAAAAAATATAAAAAATAAGTACTTTCAAGGGAAATAATTAACATAACAAGCTAAACTATTTCAACCCCAAACTTTTTATAGGCTCGAAAGTTTTTCTGTGTATCTCACATGGTCCATATTTTTTTATCGTTTCTAAATGCATTTTTGTCCCGTATCCAACATGTTTTTCAAAGTTATAGATTGGGTATTTGCTAGCCAAACCGTGCATTATCCTGTCTCTTGTAACTTTTGCCAATATTGACCCTGCAGAAATAGAATAATGGTAAAGTCCGCCTTTTTTTATTCTCTGGGATTCATATTTAGGAAGAATTTTTGTCTTGGATCCGTCAACTATTACATAAGTCAAACCTTGTCCAAATCTGTCCTCAAGAGAAGATAGTGCCATAAGCATTGCCTTTTGCACTGCCATATCAATCCCAATTAAGTCTATTTCACGGGCTTCAACTATCCCTACACCAAAGCCAGACGACACTCTACAAATTTCATCAAAAACACTTTCCCTTTGCCTCTCTGACATCAATTTACTGTCTCTTACCCCCTCAACCATTTGAGACTTAGAATGTATCATCACAGCACCGGCTGTTACAGGACCGGCAAGTGGTCCTTTTCCGGCCTCATCCACTCCCGCTACATTAACAAACCCTCTTTGCCACAAGATTTCTTCAAGACTTATATCAGGGACTATCATACTAGCAGTATAAAAAGACCACTAGCAAAGAATCAAGCACCAAAACCCCATAACTTCTAACTTCTAACTTCTATATGCCATCTTGACATCTTATTAGAATTTAGTTATACTCTCAAATAGTTAGATACATTAAGTACTTATGAATAACTCAAGCGCACTCATTGAAAAAACTTTTTCATTTTTAAGGTGTATTAAAGAAAGAATGTCTCTTCAGACTGACGTAATGAATTTAAGTATGGTACAACTCCATACACTTTTATATATCAAACACAACCCTTCAACACCAATGAAGTCAATTGCCGAATATTTAAAAGTAGAGCTTCCCTCAGCAACCAGTATTCTTAATAACCTTGTCAAACTGCAATATGTAAAAAGAAATACCGATAAAGATGACAGACGTCTTGTTCTTTTAACGCTAACTTCAAAAGGGGAGACACTTTTATCTGATGCCATGAAAGAAAGAACAAAAAATATGGAAAAAATCCTTTCTTATCTCTCTGAAAAAGACAGACAAGAACTTCTTAGAATTTTTGATACACTTGTAATAGCAATGGAAAAAAATAATGAAAAATAAATCATTTATTATTATACTTTTACTTGTCGCACTAATTAGTTTTGGTATTGTCGCGCTTTCTACTTATGCCATCTCAAGCTTTTCAACAATCAAAGGAGAAAATGTAGCTGTTAAATCCGTTTCTCAGGATATAAATGCCTCAGGATCCATACACTCATTAAATGAAGCTACTTTGCATTTTCCTATAGCAGGTAAAGTCGTATATTTACCCTTTAAAGAAGGGGATGCTGTTACCCAGGGACAGACTATAGCCTCTTTGGATGTTCGAACCATTGCTGACAATCTGCAAAGTGCTGTAAAATCAGCACAGAATCAACAAATAAGCTTTGACACTGTAAATGATTTTAATGGAGACAGAAGTCTCAGTGACACAGGTCTTAGTGTGTCCGCAAGACGACAACTTGAGACAGCAGCAAATACTCTGGACCAGACCCAACTGGCAGTTGAGATACAAAAAATAGCACAAGAGCAGGCATACCTTATTTCACCAATTAATGGAGTTATTACCCATGAGGATATTACAACACCAAATGTTAATGTAACAACAACATCATCCTTTTCAGTTGCAGATCCGACTCAAAAAGTATTTCGAGCACAAATTTTGGCAACAGATATTGATTTTGTAAGTGTTGGAGCAAGTGCAACAATTAGACTTGACGGATCTGAGAAAACCTTCTCAGGAAGTGTTGAGAAAATATACCCTCAAAAAACTACTTCTTCAAATGGAGAAGATGTTTATTTAGTTGATATATCTTCCGACAACCTTCCGTCTAACATCTTATTCGACCAAACGGGCTCTGTAGTTATTAAAAGTAATGACCAAAGTCAAGGTGTTATGGTCCCTACGTGGGCAATTCTGGGGCATAATGGAGTTTGGGTTTTGGAAAATCATAAAGCGGTATTTAAAAATGTTACAGTAGGAGAGACACATAATGACATGACAGAAATTATTGGCGGCTTGTCAAGTGAGGATAAAGTAATTCTTAGTCCCAGTACTGTTGCCAAGCAATATTATTCAATACTATGAAAAATTTATTTGCAAAATTAAAAAATCCAAAAATTCTTAAGCCTATTCTTATAGTTATAATTATTCTCGCAACTATTTCCGGCTATTATTTTTATCAAATAAAGCAGGGGAGAGTATTTATTGACGATTCTCTTATAGAAGCACCAATTATTGCTGTTGCACCATCTGCTCCAGGTAAATTACTTTCAACCAATGTGTACGAGGGACAGAATGTCAAAAAAGGCGACCCACTAGCAAATGTAGGCAGCCAGACTCTTTATGCTGATACCAACGGGCTAGTAATCATGTCCAACAATCAAATTGGTAGCCTTGTCAGTGCAACCAGTCCTGTTGTACAGCTTATTAATCCAATTGACTTAAGAGTTGCAGGTACTATTGATGAAAATAAAGGTCTTTCAGATATAAAAGTAGGGCAGGTAGCATCTTTTACAGTTGACGCACTTCCTGGCAAGACTTTTTGGGGATATATCGATGAGATTTCTCCCTCTGCCAAAACGACTCAAGTTGCATTTTCTATATCTAGTGAGCGACCCACGCAGCAATTTGTAGTCTATGCACGCTTTAATGCATCGGACTATCCACAAATCAAAAATGGCATGTCAGCAAAAATGACAATTTACACCAAGACTAATTAATCTTTCTAACCGAATTAAGTCTAAGGTCTAAATTATCTATACTTCGATTTAATTAGTTAAGACAAACTTTATGGATAAGAAAGCACAAACAACTACAAATACATCCAGCAAAGGATTTCAGTCTCATCAATGGCTTGTCTTACTTACTCTTATGATTGCCTCATTTTTGGGAAGGCTTGACGGCACAATTGTAAATTTAGCACTTCCCAAAATTATCACAGACTTTGGAATAACTGTTAGTCAGGCAAGCTGGATATCAACAGCCTACATTATCGCCAATGCAATTTTTGTACCTGTTTTTGGAAAATTGGGAGACCTTATTGGACGCAAACCTTTGTATATCTTTGGTATTGTTGCTTTTACCATTACATCAATGCTTGCGGGACTTTCTTTCAATCTTCCCTCTATGGTATTTTTCAGGGTTCTTCAGGCAATAACTGTTAGTATTGATTACCCAATTGCACTTTCCATAATTGCTTTTACTTTTGAAGACAAACAACAAAGGGCACAGGCAATGGGTATCTGGTCGGGAATTTTCGCGGCTGCGGTTGTTTTTGGACCTCTGCTTGGCGGACCTTTGGTTGATTTATTTGGGTGGAGATCGGTTTTTTATATCAATGTACCTTTAGGAATTTTGGGGACTGTTATGGCAATGGAATTTATAACAGAGCCTGTTAAAAAAATTAAAGGACTTAAGAATTTTGATATCTGGGGATCTATTCTTTTGGGAATATCACTTGGGACTATTGTTTTGGTACTGGATCAGGGACAAAGTTGGGGATGGGATAGTACTAAAAGTATTATTTCCTACTTAGTGTCGTTAGTCTCACTTGTTGCTTTTCTACTTGTTGAACAAAGACAGAAAGAACCTGTTGTTGACTTAAGATTTTTCAAAATACCTGCTTTTTCAGCTGCAATTGTCACATCATTTATTTCATTTTTGGGAATGATAGGCGCAATTTTTTTGCTTCCTCTTTTTACTCAAAGTTTTTTAGGATATTCAGTCACCAAGTCAGGCTATTTGTATATTCCTATGGCAATTTGCCTTATGTTTGCGGCACAAAGCGGAGCAAGACTTTCAAGAATTTTTCAACCGAGATTTGTTACTGCAACAGGTATGTTTTTTGCATCCATTATGCTTCTTTCATTTATAGGCATAGATATCAAATGGACTTTTTTTGACATAGCCTGGAGACTTGGACTTTTTGCAGCTGGCCTCGGAGTTGGACTTGCCCCACTTACAAATGCCGCCACCTCAACGGTACCAATTCAAGAAGTAGGAATAGCCTCATCAATTTTGGCTCTTGCCAGAAATCTTTCAGGCGCCTTTGGAGTTGCAATCTTTGCAACAATTCTCACAAATAACGTAAATGCGAATTTAATTGAGCTTCAAAAACACTCAACATTTAACACACTTAATCCCGGTATTTTTAAGGAAGTCATGGGACTTATGGCAATAAAAGCAAACGTTTTGGCCTACAGTACCGTCTTTAAAATAGCATCTATCTTTATGGCAATTGGGGGGCTTGCTGCATTATTTGTAAAAGAGACCAAAACAGATTTTCAAGGGGAGACCTCCCATACAATGGAGTTATAATTAAAATATGCAAAAGGCAATAATTGTAAAAAATTTGACAAAAAAATTTAAGGATTTTACGGCTGTAGATAATATTTCTTTTGAAGTCAGTCCTGGCGAAATCTTTGCTTTTCTAGGACCAAATGGAGCGGGGAAAACAACAACAATAAAAATGCTCACAACTCTTCTTCATCCAACATCCGGTGAAATACTTTTGGATGGTCATGATGTCAATAAAGACCAAGACAGTGCAAGAAAATCCTTTGGAATTGTTTTTCAGGATCCAAGTCTTGATGACGAGTTAACAGCCTACGAAAATATGAAATTTCATGCCATGCTATATCGAGTACCTTCTGATACAAAAAAAATAAAAGATTTACTGGAATTTGTTGAATTGCTAGATAGAAAAGATGCATTAGTCAAAACTTTCTCAGGGGGAATGAAAAGAAGGCTTGAAATTGCAAGAGGGCTTCTTCACCATCCAAAAATATTTTTTTTGGATGAGCCGACACAAGGACTGGATCCACAGACCAGGAATCATCTTTGGGAATATCTGATAAATTTGGCCAAAAAAGATAACATTACCATTTTTTTTACCACCCACTATATGGAAGAAGCGCAAAATACCGCACAGAAAATTGCAATTATAGACCACGGAAAAATAATAAAAGTTGGTACAACAGAACAAATTCTTAAAGATACCAAAACAAATTCTCTGGAAAAAGCATTTCTAAAATTGACAGGAAATTCTATAAGAGATGAAGATGCCTCAGGTGCAGATAGAATGAGACAACATAGAGCAATGTTTAGGGGAAGATAAGGATAAACTATAAACTTTAAACCATAAACTATAAACTATAAACTATAAACTGTGAACTAATAACTAATAACTAATAACTAACATTATGCAAACAATTTATATACTTTGGCTAAGAGAATTAACAAGATATTCAAGATCTAGAGCTAGAATAATCGGCTCATTGGGACAACCTTTATTATTTTTACTTGCTTTAGGTTTTGGACTTGGTCCTGTATTTCAAAAAGCAGGGCAGGGAAGTTACTTTCAATTTTTAGGTCCCGGTGTCATTGCAATGAGCATTCTCTTTACAGCAATTTTTGCCGGCATTCAAATTATTTGGGACAAACAATTTGGCTTTCTCAAAGAGACCCTTGTCGCGCCTGTCAGTAGATTATCAATTATGCTCGGCAAAACTTTAGGAGGCGCAACCATTGCAACACTCCAGGGAATTATCGTATTTGTTTTGACGCTTTTTGTCGGTTTTCATCCAAATATTGCAGCAATTCCACTTGCGATAATTTTTATGCTACTTATTTCTATTTTCTTTACAGCTGTTGGCATTTCTATTGCATCTCTTCTTGAAGATATGCAAGGATTTCAATTAATTATGAATTTTCTAGTTCAGCCTTTATTCTTTCTCTCCGGCGCGCTTTTCCCGATAAACAACTTACCAAAAGTTTTTGAAATGGTTGTCGGACTTGATCCGCTTAGCTACGGAGTAGATGGAATAAGAGGATCTCTTACCGGGCTGACACATTATGGACTCGGAATTGATTTTCTAGTACTTTTTATAATGACAAGTTTTATCTTAGTCCTGGGAAGTTATTTATTCTCAAAAATACAGCTATAAAAAGGCCTATTTTTTAATTAGTATTCAATACTATCCTCTAGAAGACACATCTTGTACTTTATATTTTTTCCCTCTTGAAAAAGATTATTATAGGCTGTATAATATAGCCTAATTTATGGTACTTATAGACATGCGAGGCAACCACCCACACTTTTTTGTTGTCGAGCAGAAAAGGGAAAAATTGCAAAAAATATTTGCTCCTCATTTTGAGGGTTTGAATATTATACCCAGGGAAAGAGTTCACAGGCTTCCTGCTATTGTTGAGGATTTTGAAAAAGGAAAAGTAAATGTAACACATATAAAAAAACTTACACAAAATGACCCTCTTTATCCATATCAGGACTGGGCGAGAGACTGCGTACGAGAAGTATTAAATTACGTAAGTGGTTATTGTTTACCAGATGGTTTGCCTAACCATGAAGCACGAAGAGATGTCAAAAAAAGACTCCCAGTAAAACTTTATAATATGCATAGAACAGTTAATCAGCTTTCAGGAAATCGCATATATGCGTGCGCAAATTCTTTTAAGAGTTTAAGTTTGTGGATGATATAGAGTCAAGCTACAAGCTTTCTGCACTTTCAAAGCAAATGATTCAAACAGTTAATGGAAATGGACATTGGGATAATGATTCAGTTTCTCTTAATGAAAAGGTAAGAAAAGTACGATGTTTTATTGATCTTGCATTTGAAGGGCTTGAATTACTATCCGTTGGACTTCCACCAAAAGATGATGTTGTATTTGTCACTTAATTTCCTCTTTGAAGTATTACTATTATTGAAGTATCATTAGTGGATGAAGTGGTACTGGAAAGTAGTATTTATCTTTGTCATTTGGCGGCTCTTTTTATTTACTCCAATGTTTTATAGCCAAAGTAAAATTCCTACCAATCCTGATTCTATACAATATACAATTTGGGCATACACTAGACCGTATTTCCCGGTAATCAGCATTTTTTTATATCCGCTGGCAAATTTTGACGGAGTACACTACCTGACAATTGCCGGAGACGGGAATTACAGAGACGGAGCAGACGGAAGATTTTTTCCACTTTATCCATATCTTATACGTATTCCATATGTAATACTTGGCAGCGGTCCATTTATGGGACTAAAAGAATTTAGCTTAGCATTTATCATAACTAACGGCATTTTTCTTGGGGCATTACTCGCATTTTACAAATTAATAAGGCTTGACTATTCTGAGAATGTAGCAATTACAACACTTATTCTTCTTCTTGCATTCCCAACTTCCTTTTTCTTTGGCAGCTTTTATTCAGAGGGGACATTTCTTCTTCTTAGTATCCTTACATTTTATTTTATCCGAAAGAAGGATTATTCCAAAGCATCTTGGGTGACTTTACTACTAAGTCTTAGTCGAATAGTCGGAGTATGTATGATTCCCATAACCTCATATTTTTATATAAAAGAAAATTATTCTAAATTTCTAACCATCTCCAAACTTTCCAAACGTCAAAAATGGCAACTTCTCAAACCGCTTATTATTATGCCAATAGGTATTATATTTATTGTTATTTACTGCTTTTTCCGCTGGCATGACGCGCTTTATTTTGTCCATGCCCAACAACTAGCAGTTAATGGTCGGAAATTGGGAGAAATTATTTTCTTTCCGCAAACAATCGTCAGATATATAAGAATTCTTTTTACAGTGCCATATACTCAATATGCCTGGTGGATATCCTTACTTGAATTTTCCTCTTTTTTCTTTGGTGCAATCGGCCTTTGGTATGCATGGAAAAAGGGAATTAGTAAAAGTTATATTATTTTTAGTGGATTAATGTTTTTGATTTCAACTCAAACAGGCACATTTAACGGTCTTCCAAGGTATGTAATTGTGCTTTTCCCTGTATTTATGGCGCTCTCCTTAAATAAATCATGGATACTAAAGGGGTTATATATACTAATTGGAGTAATTTCACTCTTTTTTCTTCTGGTCTTTTTCTCAAAAGGGTATTTTGTATCCTAATACTCTTCGTATTTTATCCTAAATTTTGAAATCACATACCAAATCCAGTCCATTTGATATCTCTTCCAGGATATGATAATATTCCTACTATGACACACGAAGATGGTAAAGACCAAAATCTAGATGATCCAAGGATACCTGATGTATCGGCTGAAAGATTAATTGAGTTAGGCATCAGGGATCTACCAACTAATTACCTTAGAGTAAAAGAAATAAAAAATAATAAACCTATTTTTGAAGTTGGTAGTGTAGATACAAGCACTGACGCTTTAAGTAAGTTATCTCGTTTTGAGAGAGCTATGCTTGAAATTACGTTAGACACTAGAAAAACCTTTAGTACCGATTATGAAATTCACTTAGTTGCCGGAGGATTGGGTCATCCTGAAAAATCAGTATCAAGGGCTGATTTGGCAATCATAATGAGACTAAACCCACATCTTTATCCTGATGAGTCAAAAAGATACGACGTACTTACAACAGGTAATCCTCATGACTATTTAAATTCCTACCTTAGTAAGCCTCAAGTAGGAGATATTGTTTTGCCAAGCAGAAGTTATACTGGAAATTATTCATCTACACCAAGACAGTTTAGTCTGTCAGAAATGAAACCTGATGTCTTTGATAATCCAACCTCACCCGAGGCATTTAGGACAAGGATAACAGTATTCAGAGCAAAAGAAATTACTCCGGTAAAATAATTACTTATAAAATTTAATGTTTGCGCTCTGCAAAATACTTAACAATTCCCTCAAATAAATTTGTATTAAAAGGTAAATCTTTACAATTTTTGATTGCCTCTGCCAAGTGATAATTCATAAGCTCCTCTGCTTTTTGAAGTCCATAAAGCCTGACAATATTAATTTTATCTACGTCTTGCTCGACATCTTTTCCTAATTCTTCTTTTGTGCTTGATGCATCAAGAATGTCATCTTTTATTTGAAAAACAAGCCCAGCATGATGAGCAAATTGCTTGATATGCTCTATTTCTTCTTTAGATCTTTTTTCAAGCATCATTAACGGAACAAGTGATGCCTCAATTGCAACAGATGTTTTCAGGTCATACATATTAAGGACATCTTCACATTTTATTTCCGAAACACTTGCTCTATTCATATGCAAATCCATATTTTGCCCTAGACATACTTTTTGTACAACTTCAGCAATATATGAGGTTATTTCAGGAATATTTTGAGGAGGATATATCTT
>DASVCQ010000136.1:0-9844 GCA_036381535.1 Patescibacteria group bacterium
CGGTCTCTAGTATTTCTAGCATCTTCCGCTGATATTTCAGGGATTTTTGGCCTGCCAAGTAAAAAGTTGAAGGTTTTGGTTTTTTTGTCGCCCGGGAAAAACTCCATAATAATTGTGCATTATATGAAAATAATTAGGAAAAATCAAACAAAAGATTATGCTTTTGCTATACTATCCTCATGCAGTCAATTGGAGATGTCCTCAAAAATTTCAATCCGACAAAAGACAAATATATTTCCCGTGAATTTCAGAGTTTTGGAGTACATTTATCTGAGGTACTCGAAGACCCAAAACACAAATCTCTTTATATAAAAATGGCAAAGACCATAAACCGGGCAATTCTAGAAAAGGCACTATCTTTTGTTATAGACAGCAAGGCAAGTAATAAAGGCGCCCTTTTTATGTGGAAGGTGACGGAATTAAAAAAAAGCTTTAAATCCCAAGCTGTTAAAAAGATAAGTGATGTTAAAAAACGAATATCTGAGGAAGAAAAAGTAAATCCTAATTTCAAAACAAAGAAAGTAAAAGTTGAGCAGGATAGGCTATTGTAATTATAATATTGTTCAATTGTTGTTTCAAATAAACAATTTAACCGTATAACAATATGCTGATAAATCAGCAAAAATTTTACTCATGGAAAAACTAGCAAAGAATATAAAACAACAAAAATCATCTTTTTTTACCTCTACAAGGTGGGCATATGTGGGATCTTTTTTATTTTCAGTATTACTTATTTATCTTGCTTTTAGATTTCAGCAACACCTTTCTCATTTTAAATCTTTGGGGATTTTTAGCATTTTTCTTCTCAATCTTATTTCTTCGGCCACAGTTATTATTCCTGAGCCGGCAATTGTCTCGGTTGTTGTTGGGGGGAAGCTTTATCCTCCAATTCTAGTCGGGCTTGCGGCAGCATTAGGTGCTGGAATAGGAAATATGATAGGGTATTTTTTGGGAAGATCTGGAAAGCATATTGTCCTAAATCATACGGAAAGTAAGTGGTATATATGGATAAAGAGTAAATTTCATAGATATGCAACACTTATAATTTTTGTTTTTGCTCTTATTCCCAATCCTATTTTTGACGGGGTCGCTATACTTGCAGGAATTACAGAATATCCACCTATTAAATTTTTCCTTCTCATGCTTGTTGCAAGGCTTATCAGAGATACACTTCTTGCTTTACTTGGGGCTAAGCTATAAAGTTTATAGTTCATTGTTGATAGTTCATAGCATCCTATGAACAGCGAACTATGAACCACTCAGTATTTATGAAAGTAGTACATCTTTTAATTCACGGTTATGTCCAAGGAGTTGGATACAGAAAATTTGTCAGACATCTGGCTACGAAATTTGGGCTAGTAGGTTGGGTTAGAAATCTTCCTGAGGGGACTGTTGAGGCAGAAGTGGGAGGGGAGAAAGACCACATAAATGACCTGATTCAAATTTGTAAAAAAGGCCCAATGCTATCTGATGTGACAAAAGTAGATGTTGAGTGGAGTGAAAAGGATTTTGAGTATACTGACTTTGTGATAAGGCATGAGGTTTAGCAAGGAATTTGTTTGGGTTTGTTATATTCATGAGTCTTTGTTCCTTTTAAAGGAGACTCATTTCGATCATCTAGAATGGTTATTCCGTCTGTAAGAAAATGGTAAATATCTTGACTCTTTCATAATTTGCTACTACAATGCCAGTGTTATGACTGCTGAATTTCTAAGGTCTTTATTTGAAAGGAGAAATAGAGGAGTAAGACGACTTGACAGGGAAATAATTAGATCTTACGAATCTGTACTTCCATCAGCAGTTACAATTCTTACTTCACAAGTACTTTATGACAGATTTAGAGGTAGAGTTGTGCCTGCTATCGGGGTTGGAGCAGGATTTGTTATTGATTCCAATTCTAAAGAAGCAATTATCGTAACAAATGCTCATGTTGCAGAAGGAGCACGTGGAGGGCAGATGCAGATTGAAACAAGCGGAGTTATAAATGGAAAACAGGATGATAAAGCAAAAAAAAGTTTGTCCATTGATACATCAAAAATATACCTTAGCCCAAATCATGATATAGCTTTTATTTCGGTTGATTTGACTAAATATCCTGGACTAAAACTCCCAAAGGTTAGACTCTCAAATGACAACTTACTCCCTGCAGGAAAGTCCGTACTTACTATTGGCGCGCCTCATGCTTTGGAAGATACACTTTCACCCAATAACTATATTGCTAGGTCAAATACAATTGAGGCAACCGATCCGTTAGGACGAACAGACAAGTATATTCAGTTGGGTGGAGCGATAAATCAAGGAAATAGTGGAGGAATGACTGTCGACCACTCATATCGCAAACCAAAGGTTGTGGGAATGGTTACATTGGGAGTCCAAGGCGACCCGACAACAGGATTTATGCTTCCAGTAAGTATTATAAAGAGTGAATATGCCAAATATCAGGATATGAGAAGTGGACGAAGAATATCCGGTAGAAGTGCAGCTGCCTAACTATTTTACCCGACAATACACACTATCCCTCAATTTTTTCACCATATACCAAGCAGAGAAGCCGAGTAAAAGTACTGAAGCAATATGTATTTCCATTCCATGAAAAGGGAGGAAGGAAAATGATGTACCTATTCCTAAGATAGAAAGAAGAGAAAATCCGCAAGAGCTGCAACCCGTTGTGACAAGTCCAATTATCGTTGCTCCACCAACAGAGACTCTGACTTTGCCTAAATGCTCAAGCTTATAAATAGTTTTGGCAATAAGTACCAGATTGAGCCCAACCAAAATGCTACTTGCTATAGTTATTGCCGTATCAACTGGAGAAAAGGCAGTAAAAAGTCCCATAAGAAGGCTTGAGAGAAGTGAAATTTTGTAGGCAACTAGTGTTGATGAAAAAATTGTATCGCTGACAAGGCTATGATTGAGAGAAGAAAGTGTGAAGATGATGTATAAAAAGGCAATAAAAAGTATGAAAAAAATTGATTTGGGGGAGAGAAGTTCTTTTCTAAAGACAAAAAAAATTGATGGGATTTTAGGCATAAGAATAGTATAAGCTATTTAAGTATAAAGGGAATAGAGACTTATTTAGAGAGAGCCTGATCAATTGCTGATTTGAAAGCTGTGTATGGCTGTGCTCCAACTATTGCTACACCGTTAACATATACTGTTGGTGTGCCGTTAACTCCTGCTTTTTGTCCGTCAGACAAATCTGTCTGGTAATCTTTAGAATATTTATCTGCATCAAGACAGGAATTAAATTGATCGGTATTGAGCCCAAGAGATGCTGCAAATCCTTTTAAGTTATCTTTTGAGAAAGTACCACTATTTTCTTGTCCCTGATGTTGATATAAGTAGTCATGGAATTCCCAGAATTTACCTTGCTCGTTGGCACATCTTGCTGCGCTTGCTGCATAATCTGACTCTTGCCCTAAGAATGGATAATCTCTCCAGTAGAAGGCAATTTTTCCTGTGTCTATATAGTCTTTTTTAATTTGAGGCTCAACCTGGCTAAACCACTGCTCGCAGAATGGGCATTGAAAGTCTGCAAATTCAATCACTTTTACCTTTGCATCTTTATTTCCAAGGACGGGTAAATTACCAACACTTACATCAACAGGAGTACCTGGGGCTGTTGTGGGTTGTGCACCTGCTGGTTGGGTACCGGCTGTATTTCCGGTGTTTGAGCCTTGTTGGCCTTCTAGATACTGAACTTTTGTTAGGAGCATTCCAAGTAAAAATGATGCAACAATCAATAGTCCAACTAAATATGGAGTAGGGGATTTTGGAAGATTTATTTTTGGAAAGCTAAATCTTTTTTTTGGCATTTCCATGACTTGAGGCTCAACGACAGGTGTTTCAGAGATTTTTTTTATTCTTGAGGCAACTTTTCTAATTGGCATAAGTAACTAAGAGTATAAGTGGCGCCTTATTTCTTGTCAAGAACGAAGTTAAATGATAAAGAGTTTTTAAATTATGATATTACTCACTTGTATTCTGCTTTTCATTTATAGTATTCTAATAATAATGAAGCTTGTATTTTTTGAAGTGGAAGAGTGGGAAGATCAGCAAATAAAAGACGCATTTTCAGGTGAAGAAGTACAGCTAACTACAGAAGTCCTCAATGCCCAGACCTTAGAAAAGTACAAAGATGCAGAGGTTGTATCCACTTTTATCTATTCCAGACTTTCGAAAGAAATTCTTTCTCAAATGCCAAATCTTAAGTTAATTGCGACGCGTTCGACAGGCTTTGACCATATAGATATGGCGTATTGCCATGAAAAAAATATTGTTGTCAGTAATGTTCCGGCATATGGTGTACATACAGTTGCCGAGCACGCATTTGCCCTAATTCTTGCTCTTACCAAAAAACTTCTTCCATCTGTTGAGAGAACAAAAAGAGGAGATTTTTCAATTGAGGGACTTGAAGGGATTGATTTATCAGGTAAGACTCTAGGGGTGATTGGCGCAGGAAAAATCGGGACAAGTGTTATGAATATTGCTGTTGGCTTTGGAATGCATGTTTTGGCCTACACTAGACACCCTCAGACTTCAGAAAACCCAAATATTGAATATATAACAGACTTGCCAACTCTTCTGGGTAGATCCGATATAGTTACTCTTCACCTTCCTCTAAGTCCTGAGACCAAACACTTTATAAATATGCAAAATATTACCCAATTTAAGAAAGGGTCTTATCTTATAAATACGGCACGAGGAGGGCTTGTTGAGACAGAGGCAATACTTCAGGGTCTTGAGCAGGGAATTTTGGCCGGTGCAGGTCTTGATGTACTTGAAAATGAATGTGATATAAGAGAAGAGCGGGAGCTTTTGTCGACAAAATTTTTGGAGTCATGTGATTTGAAGACTCAGCTTATGGAGCATATTTTGCTTGATCGTGATGATGTGATTATTACGCCTCATAATGCATTCCATACAATAGAGGCAGTACAAGATATTCTTTCAACCAGCCTTAAAAATGTAAAAGGTTTCCTCTCAGGATCCCCGGAGAATGTTGTTGAAAATAACTTATAGTTTGACATTTTTCTTTTTTGAGATATAATCTCCTCATGGAAAAAGTAGTATTTAATGGCATTCCAATTCAAATAAGTCCACCTAAGAGAGAAAGGAAAGAAATAAAAATAGCGCTAAAGGGACCAAATAAAGAATGGGATTTTTATATAACTGGAATAACTGCTTATGGATATGTGAAAAATATTCATAGAAGAGGTAGAAAAACTCCTGGGGAAACAACAGCTTTAGGTATATTGGGAATGCGTGAGTTTGAAAAGTATGCAAAGAGTGAAAATATTAAGTTTATATATTTCTTCCATACAGATGACCCAAATCTTTCAAAATGGCTTGAGGTAAAGGGAAAAAGAGCACTTGGACTTGATGAAGAGGGAAAAAGAAGATTTCCCAGAGTAAATTAAGATTTTGTAATATGGAAAAAATAGTACACAACGGGATACCAATAACCATAGATATTCCTGAAGAGACATTTGAGACTATCGCGATTGTTGTTACAAGTCCTCATAAGACGTGGAGATTTGATGTTGACCTAAAGCATAGTAATGCAATTGGGGAGTTAGACAATTTAGATCCTAAATGGCAACACTCTACTCCTACGGGGGAGACTACTGCACTTGCTGAGGTTGGAATGGAACAGTTGCAAAATTATGCAAGACGTACAGGAGCCAACTTTCTCTATACATTTAGGACAGTTGATAAAAATATGAGGGAATGGTATCTTCGTGGCAATGGAAGACGGGCACTGGGAATTAATGCCGGAGAGGTTGTTGGACCAGTCTATGTTGAAGGCATGAGAGTATTCTGATACCAAACATAAAAAATGTTCAATTAAGGTTTTAAAATATTTATTTTTGTCTGAAGGAATCAATTACTTGTTCAGAAATTTGTTTGGGATTATAATGAGCAGGAAAGTAGCCTACATATTGTTATATTGCTAGATTGTTATATTGTTTAATTTTATGGCTGATACACCAACTCAACAACAAATTAGTACAGTCCAGATAGTTGGGACTCTTCCAACCCAAGAAACGCCTCCACCTCCTCCAGCCACTTTTTCAAGAGTTGCACAGGCTGTTGTTGATATTTTTGCCAAAAAAGAAAATCCCAATCATGAGGCCAAAATAAATGTGAATCATTTTGTTTCGGCAATTGCTAATTGGTATGAAAAATTGCGTAATGCAATGGATTATCGGGATGAGGAGGTAGTACTTCGTGCTGCAATTCAAAGAATTCTTAAAAGAAGACTAGGACTGCATAGTACTAAAAAAGCAGATCCAATTGGTAAAAATATTGCCGAATCGCTTCTTAAGGAATTGGTTTGGGCGCATTATTTCCAAAATGGAAGTCTGCCTGAAAGCTATATAAAACATGTAGGGGGAATAATTGATGTCTGGCTCAGATGGAGAAAAGGAGTAAAGTCAAGATATATTATGAGGGATGGAGTACTTAACGAATGGATGTATCAGCTTCTTTCTGCAAATCTGGCAAGATTTCTTAGCCCAAAAATTCATAGAAATACCATTGCAAATTTTATGTATTATGTCATGAAAGATGAGATAAAAATAAGTGATGACAGTGAAGAAAGACGAGATATTCAGGTTTATTTGGCGGTAAGAAGAGCATATGCAAAAGATGACATAGCTTTTCTTAGGTTTGCTCTTTTTCAGCAGATTTTCGGAGAATTGAATGAGCACACCTTGGAGAAAGCAATTCATGGATTTAAGCACGGATATAGGGAAATAAGAGACCAATTAAAATACAAATTAAAAGAAAAAATTTATCAGTATGTCAAAAAACAAGCTCCTGTCTTCTTTATTTTAGAAGATGTTTTGGATAAAGAAAAAGGGAATACCAATCAGATTTTTGCCCAGGAAGAAGATTTTCAAAAAGCAGTTTATGAGGCATGCGAGAAGAGATATCATGGTATTACCAGAAAAGTTCAGTTAGCAATTGTTAAAAGTGTTGTATTTTTGCTTGTGACAAAAGCCATTTTTGCTTTGAGTATCGAGGGGACTTATGACAGACTTGCTTATGGATCTGTTCAATGGGCAGCAATAGCTTTAAATATTGGTATTCCGCCTCTTCTTCTGATAATTGTCAGCCTTTTTATTTCTCGTCCCGGGGAAAGTAATTCAAAGAGGATTTTGGATAAGATAAAGACTGTACTTCTAGAGGAAAATCCTAAAATTACACCTGTTTATACGGTTGCCCTAAAACCTAAGAAAAAGCCCATAGAGACAGTATTTACCATACTTTGGTTTTTTGCTTTCTTCCTAAGTTTTGGGACAATGGTAGATATCTTGACACGTCTCCAATTTAATTTTGTAAGCCAAATAGTCTTTATTTTCTTTATTGCCGTTGTGTCATTTTTATCCTATGGAATAAGCAATACTGCTCACCAATACAACGTAGACAGCAAGCCCGGACTTTTTACTCCTTTTATAGACTTTTTATTTATCCCAATTGTGAGGGTAGGGAGAATGTTTACTGACGGAATTTCCCAGATAAATATAATTGTTTTCCTTTTTGATTATGTGATAGAAATTCCTTTCAAGGCTATTTTTGGCTTTTTTGACTCACTTTTCTGGTACCTACATACCAAGAGGGAAGAGTTAGAGTAATTTACAATTTTCAATTTTCAATTTACAATCAAGATATAATGACTCACTTTTCAAAAGAGTATGACCTTGAAGAAAGGACTGCAAAGTTTGGAGAAACGATTATTCTCTTCTGTAAGTCATTAACTCAAACTCCGCTATCTCTACCGTTAATAACTCAACTCCTTCGAGCTGCAACTTCGATTGGAGCAAATTATATGGAAGCAAATGGAGCTAGTAGTAAAAAGGATTTTGCCAATAAAACCTTTATATGCAAGAAAGAAGCTCAAGAATCAAAACATTGGTTACGTATGCTTGCTGTAATGTTTCCCGATAAAAAAGAGATGATACGTTCTCTCTGGAAAGAAGCCCAAGAACTAACTCTTATTTTTCAAAAGATTACCTCCTCTGTTAAAAAGTCAACTTAGTTGAAAATTAATTTTTAGAGATTGAATAAAAATTGAAAACTGGAAATTGAAAATTTATAAATGTGCTTTCTTATCAGTTAGTATCTTTCTAAAAAAATACTTCTTGTCAAAAAAAGGAGAGGGGTGTAGTATAAATAAACTATGGCGGATGTAACTGATTCAACATTTAAAGATCAAGTTTTGGGAGCAAAAAATCCTGTTTTGGTAGATTTCTGGGCACCTTGGTGTGGGCCATGCAAAATTGTCGGACCAATTGTTGAGGAATTGGGAGAAGAATATAAAGGCAAAGTAGATGTTGTAAAAGTAAATGTAGATGAAAATCCACAAGTCTCAGGACAGTACGGAGTGATGAGTATTCCAACTCTTATGGTTTTTAAGAATGGTCAGCCTGTCAAATCCACAATTGGAGCACAACCAAAAGAAGCCCTCAAACATCTTGTCGATGAAGCACTCGCCTAGTAAAAGAATAATTCAAAAGGCAAAAGTCAAAATTGCAATGCAAAAGGAATAAGTTTACAATAATTCTAATTTATAACCTAAACTTTTGAATTTTGATTTTTAACTTTTGATTTTTTTATGGAGACTATTTATGATGTTATTATTATTGGATCTGGTCCCTCTGGTTTAACTGCTGCTATTTATGCAACACGTGCTTCTCTAAAGACTCTTGTTATTGCCGGATTAAAATGGGGTGGCCAGCTTCAGCTTACAACTGAGGTTGAAAATTTTCCAGGATTTCCAGATGGTATTCAGGGTCCAGATCTGATGATTGCTATGCGAAAGCAAGCGGAAAAATTTGGCACAGAATTTGTAGATGCGGACCTAGATCCGACAGATTTTTCCAAAATGTCCGGTGGTCCATTTAATGTTACTTCAAACGGTAAATCTTATACAGGTAAGACTCTTCTTATAGCAACAGGAGCAGATGCCAAGACACTTGGTGTTCCGGGAGAAGGAAAATTAACAGGCCATGGTATTTCTTACTGCGCGACATGCGACGGAGCATTTTTCCGTGGCAAAAATATTATTGTTGTTGGAGGAGGAGATAGTGCAATGGAAGAAGCAAATTTTCTGACAAATTTTGCCGAGTCTGTGACCATTGTCCATAGGCGTTCTGAATTTAGAGCATCTCAAATTATGGCAGATAGATGTCAAAAGAATCCCAAAATAAAGTTCTTGCTTGATTCACAAATTGTTGAGGTTTTGGGAGAGGCAAAAGTAGAAAAAGTAAAACTTGAGAATACAAAAACCCAGGAAGTAAAGGAAATGCCTATAGACGGCGTATTTGTTGCTATTGGACATACTCCTAATACGAAAATTTTTAAAGGTGTAGAAGTAACCGAAAGAGGATATGTTAGGTCTCAAAACGGCACACACACAAATATTGAAGGTATTTTTGTATCTGGAGATGTTGAGGACAGCAGATATATGCAGGCAATTACTGCTGCTGGATTTGGGTGTATGGCAGCACTAGACATACAGGCTTATCTGGCAGAAAAGTCTCACTAAAAAAATTATAATTTCCGAATTGATAGAATGTTTTGACTATGACTTATAAGATTTACTCACTACTATCTCGGAAATGACTTAAGGATAAATTTGGGGAAAAGGGAGCTTGGCATAAATCAAATGCGAGCCATGCAGCTTCTAATGCACTATCTTGAAGATCCATATCTTCGTTTCCAGGTTTGAAATGTCCACTATTAAGATTAAGATCATCGACAAATCCATCAATAATTCTTACTAATCCAGCAGATGGCACCTCTGCTACTTTTTTTGTTGTATCATCTTTTACAAGCG
>DASVCQ010000137.1:0-10538 GCA_036381535.1 Patescibacteria group bacterium
TCTTGTTTTGCAACATTTTTTTGTATCTTGTCCCATATCATATTTTCATCTAACTCAGCTATTTCTGTTGAATTAGAAATAGTAAATGATACATTTTCATCTGAGACAGAAATAGTATCGTTGTCTTCTTTTAGGTCCCAATGCTCTGGAAAATCAAACCATACATAACCATTAGAGTAAAAGTGTTTGTGATTTTTGGACATAAAATCTCCAAGTGAAATTGAATAGAGCTTGCCGTAAGATGAGTAATCTTTTGACATTTTTTTGAGGTAAAAAATGTTTTGTAAATTTTCATTCTGTGGATATGTGTAATATGCTACTGCTTCGTTATAATGTCTTGGATCTATCGGATTAACTTTTAATTCCGAGTCGATTTTAGAAAAATTATTTTGCAAATCTTTTAAGGGGTAAAGTATTTGCCCAACTGGAGTATCCCCCTGAATGGAAGAAAGTGGAACATAAAATGCCAAAAGCATTTCATTATAATCTTTACTATTCTTGTATGTTTGTAATTCTCTTTGGGCTGTTTGCTGGGCTACAAAAAATGTACCACCATAGTCTCCACCAAACCCTTTTTTTGTGGAAAGAAGACTAAAAAATGAATAATCAAAAGAAATATACAGGGTTAAGAATAAAACAAATAAAGAAATTCCCAGAAGTTTTAATGTCAAATTTTTTCTAACAATTAGAAATGAAATGAAAAAACCCAGGAAAAGAAATAAGAATGGCATAAGAATAATTACATAGTGCATCTCAGGTTGTACTTTGAGCATAAAAAATATCACAAGTATTAGAGCAGTCATAATCAAAAAAGATCTATATTCTTTATTTTTTATCCAAAAAATAATTGCACTTACTGGAAGAAGTAAATAAATTAAATAACCAATTTTTGAAATTTTCCCAATTAGTGGGAAAAGAGTTGTAAAAAGCAAGTTATCTGTATTGCCCAAAATCGTATGAAAGTAACCGGTTGTTACAATTTGGAATATCCTCATAAAAATATCGGGGTGGTAGTCTTGCAGTCTTCCATGAAGCATAAGAAGTGCACTGCAATCAGGACAAGAAGAAGAAATTTCATACCAAAGATAAGGAATTGTTGGCAAAAAACCTATTAAAACCCCAAGGGCTAATAGCTTCAGGTTTGGTTTTGTTTTTGTAAGTAGCACTAGAAAAAGTAAAACCGGTAAAATTCCGGAAGTTTGATGAATTTGCATTAAAAATAAAGAGATAATTCCAAAAATGAGCCAATAAATTTTCTTTTTATCAATATAAATTTTGAAAAAGCAAAGAAGCAGCCCAACAACAAGTGGAATCAAAAAATCCTGAGCCCAAATTTTCCGTGAATAAATAATTGCCCAAGGTGAAAAAGCAAGAAAACATGAAGTTATAAAAGCTGTTAGCTTGCCAAAATACTTTGAAATTGTTAAAAAGAAAACCCCAATTGCCAAAATATTTAAAAGTGCAATACATCCCGAAACAAATGGAGGATAATAAGAAATAAGCACAATTGGGAAAAGAAAGTAATTAAGAAGCGGAAAATTGAGAATTCCTACACTAGATGTTAGGGAAGCGGGAGGAAATGCGTGACCAAAAAGCGGTCTTGTAGCCAGAAAAAGATTTAGGCCTTCGTCTCCTTTAAATTCTATAAGTTGTAGATTGGTAAGTCTAAAAATCGAAGCTAATATTGCTACAAAAGTAAAAATTAACCACGGACTTTGCACGAGAGAAAGAAAATTTAATCGCTTAAAATCTTTTTGTTTAAGTTTCACTATTTTCAGTATATAATAGTTACAGATGAAAAAGAATATTCTACTTTTAGTAATTCTTTTTATAGCCTTTTTCCTTCGCTTTTTTCAGCTTGGGGCAATACCTGCCTCCCTTACCTGGGATGAGGTTGCTTGGGGGTACAATGCATACAGTCTTGGCATAAATGGAACAGATGAATTTGGGAGATTTTTGCCTCATGACTATTTGGAATCATTCGGTGACTACAAGCCACCAATGTATGCGTATCTGGATGTTGTACCTATAAAAACATTTGGACTTAATGAATTTGCTACAAGATTTCCTTCTGCTTTTTTTGGTCTTTTAACAGTTTTGGTTACTTATTTTTTGGTAAAAAGGCTATTTTACAAATCTGAAAATGCAAAGTTGTACGGCTTAGCAACTTCGCTTATTTTGGCAGTCTCTCCTTGGCACATAATGCTCTCCCGTGCTGCCTTTGAGGCAAATGTAGCAAATTTTTTTGTGGTTTGTGGTGTATGGCTATTTTTGGCTGCAGTGCAAGATAGACCTTGGTATTTAATCCTTTCTGCCGCCTCATTTGTTGCCTCAATGTATACCTTTAATAGCGCAAGAGTCGTTGCTCCACTTTTGGTAATTATTCTTGGAATTATCTTCCTAAAGCGCCTGCTACAGCATAAAAAGTCGCTAATTTTAGCAATTGTTGTTGGAATATTATTTATTCTTCCTACCTTCAAATTTTTACTTTCGCCTCAGGCAGGGCTTCGCTTTCAGGAAGTAAATATTTTTTCAGACGTATCTTTGGTTACAACTTCTAATCAGGAAATAAAAAATGATAATAATGCCTGGTGGTCAAAAATCATCCATAACAGGCGGCTTGTGTATACAGCGGAGTATCTTCATCACTATTTTGACAATCTAAATCCTGCATTTTTATTTATAAAAGGGGATGGGAATCCTAAATTTTCAACACAAGACGTGGGAGAAATGTATTTGTGGGATTTGCCTTTTTTTGTTATTGGTTTAGTATTGTTATTTAAAAGAAAAGAAGGGAAGTGGTGGGTCATTCCAATATGGCTCCTTTTAGGAATAATCCCGGCCGCATTTGCCCGCGAGACACCACATGCTTTAAGAATAGAAAATTCTTTGCCAACATTCCAAATAGTTATTGCATATGGATTTGTCTTAACAATTTTGTACTTTAAAAAATACCGTAAATTGATAACCGTAACTTTGCTTTTACTGCTTTTTCTAAATGTTTTGTACTTTTTGCATGGATATTTTGCTAATTATACAAGAGAGTATGCGGGGGAGTGGCAGTACGGATATAAAGATAGTTTGACTTATTTAAAAAGTGTTGAGAATAATTATTCAAGAATTTATTTTACAGATGAGTTGGGAAGACCGTATATCTATTATCTATTTTATAATAAAATATCTCCAAGTGAGTTTAGGAAAAATTCAGATATTAACCGTGACGTATTTGGTTTTGTTCATGTTAATTCGGTTGGAAAGTATTACTTTGCGAAAGATTTGCCAAATAAAGAAGGGAAGAGTTTGTATGTAAATATACCTTCGATGGTACCTTCAAACGCGCATATACAAAAGAAGTTCTATTTACCAAATGGAAGCGAAGTTTTGATAGCGTATACATTATGAAAATTTTAAATTTTAATTTTCAATTGTCAAAATTTAAATGGTTTGGTTTGGCTGTAATTATTATCGTTGCAGCAGCTCTCAGACTCTGGCAATTGGGAGCGGTCCCTTCCTCTCCTGATTGGGATGAGGTTGCCCTAGGATATAACGCATATTCTATTATTCATACAGGACGCGATGAATACAGTGCATTCATGCCGGTTGTCATGCGCTCTTACGATGATTATAAGCCTGCGCTATACTCATATCTTTCTATTCCAACAATTGAGACATTTGGACTTAGTGTCTTCTCAGTAAGGCTTCCGTCTGCTATTTTTGGAATCCTGACGGTTATTGCTGTTTATTTTTTAGTAAAAGATTTATTCAAAAAGGAAGAAATTTCACTTTTAATTTCAGGACTTTTAGCAATTTCTCCCTGGCATATACAATTTTCAAGAATTGCCTTTGAATCAAATGTAGGGCTAGCATTCAATGTCTTTGGAGCATTGTTTTTCATTAAAGGTCTAAAACGTCCTTGGCTACTATTTTTCTCAATCACAAGTTTTGTTGCCAGTGCATATGTATACCAAAGTGAAAAAGTTTTTTCACCGCTACTTATTATTGCCTTAGCAATAATTTTTAGAAAGCAACTTTTTAAAATACCTAAAAAATTAATCGTTAGTGTTATTTTAGTCGGATTTGTGCTTAGTCTTCCAATGCTTTGGTATATTCTGACAAATAAAAATGCTTTGGAGCGGGCACAGGGAGTGAGTGTCTTTGCAGACCAAACAATTCTGAAAGAAGATGCAAAAAGACTTCTTATTGATACCAAAAATCACGATGTTGTAGGTTTGGTTTTGGATAATAGGAGGCTTGTATATGCTAAAGAAATAGTTGCAAATTATCTTTCTCATTTTGATTTTAACTGGCTATTTATAAGTGGAGATTTAGCAAGGCATCATGCACCCAATATGGGACTTATGTATCTATGGGAGTTGCCATTTCTTCTTCTTGGTCTTTATTTTTTACTTTTCGGAGACTTTTCTAAAGAAACCAAACTTCTTATTTTTTCGTGGTTTCTTATTACCCCAATTCCAGCCTCTGTAACAACAGGCGTCCCTCATGCTGTACGTGCGCTAAATTTCTTACCAATTTATCAAGTTTTTGTGGGACTGGGACTTCTATGTGCATTAAGATGGATTGGAAAATACGGGAAATACGCCAAGTTAAGTTTTGTAGCAATAGTTTTTGCTATTAGTATGTTTAATTTTATTTATTACATTGACCAATATTTTGTACAGCAATCATATTACACCGCGTACGATTGGCAGTACGGTTATGCAAAAGCTGTCCCGTATATTATTCAGCATGAAAATGATTACCAGAGAATTGTAGTTAGCAATCAACCTCCACTTGACCAGTCTTACATGTTTTTTCTTTTTTACCTAAAATACGACCCTGCACTTTATCAATCCGAGACAAAAGATGCATCGGGCGGATTTAGGGAAAATCATTCTTTTGGAAAATTTGAATTTAGACCAATTGGCAATGAAAAAGAGAGTAAGACTTTATATGTTGGAAGGCCTTCTGATTTTGGTTCGGATATTAAAAAATTGGAAACTATATATTATCCAAGCGGTGAGGGAGCAATTGTTATAGCAACAAATAAATGATTTATGAAAAGATTCTTCACAAAATACAATCTTATTTTTGCTCTCATTATCTTTATAGCAATTTTTTTTAGATTGTATCTCCTCTCAAGCGTTCCTCCAAGTGCATCCCTGGATGAGGCAACAATTGGTTGGAATGCTTATTCTATAATGCTTACAGGACATGATGAGTACGGGTATCACCTGCCTATTTTACTTCGCGCTTATGATGACTATAGACCGGCACTCTATGTGTATCTTGTCATTCCATTCATAAAACTATTAGGGTTAAACGTACTCTCAGTTAGGTTACCGTCGGCAATTTTATCCTTAATTACGGTTGTAACGAGCTTTTTCCTTTCCAAAGTTCTGCTTAGAAAATATAAATATGAAAAATGGATATCTCTTTGTGTCATGGGACTTTTTGCTATATCACCTTTTCATATATATATTTCTCGGCTAGGGCATGAGGCAAATCCAGGACTTACTTTTGCAGTTGTAGGCATAACTCTTTTTTTATGGGGAATATTTTCAAAAAGAAATTGGCTTGTAATTTTTTCTTTTATTTTCTGGGCGGCATCTTTTTATACTTATCAAAGTGAAAAAATTTTTGTCCCATTAATTATTATCACACTCCTTTTGTCTTTCTATAAAGACGTTTTAAAAAATAAGAAAGTAATTATTTTAGGATTTATTATTGCGACCATGCTTTCACTCCCAATTCTTTTTGCGACACTTCAGCCAGGGTCTCTTTTGCGAGCAAAAGGAACATCTGTTTTTTCTGACATGCATCCCTATATTGTAACTTCTCTAAAGCTTGAAAAAGCTGTCAAAGATCATGATATTTTCGGAGAAATTATATATAACCGACGTTTTGTCCCAATTAGCATATTTGTATCAAACTATCTTCCTCATTTTAATCCTATTTGGTGGGTGAGTAATTATGGCTTGGAAGATTTTAAAGCTCCAGGATTTGGATTGTCTTATCCTTGGGAATTGCCTTTTTTCCTAATTGGCTTTATTTTTCTTTGGCGACTTAAAATAGCCAAATCCCTAAAGTTACTTCCTATTATATGGATTTTTATTGCATTTTTACCTGCAGGCATAAGTACCCAGACTCCACATGCAATGAGATCTTTTAATATACTTCCGGTTCCACAATTGATAGAGGCAATTGGTCTTTTTGAGATAATGATTTTAATTGGAAAGATAAAAAATTTTGGTAAAATTTTGCAATATATTTTTATTAGCACATTTAGTATTTTTGTTGTATTTGGAATAATTTCATTTTATAGAGCATATTTTATAGACTTTCCGAGATTGGAATCTTCGCAATATCAACTGGCTCTTCATCTGGCAATTTCCTATGCATTGTCACAAAATGATTATAAATACATCGCTATCTCAAATCAAAATCAAGCAACACAGTCTTATATGTTTTATCTATTTGATACAAAATATGACCCGATAAAATATTTTAAAAATGGTGGAACAAAATCAGGAGGCTTCTCAGTCAGTCATCATATAGATCATGTAGATTTTATTCCATTTGCCAGTGATATGAAAGTGAAAAAAGAAACTTTATACATTGGCAATCGGTATCTTGGAACTATAAATGCATTACCTGATAATATTTCAATTCTAAAAAAATTTATGGGACTATATGATACGATAGAATTGGTTGCTTTTGTGCCACATTTTCCTAGATAATAATTATGAAAAAAATTCTCTTTTGTCTACTAGTCTTGTTTGGTCTCATTGCAACACTTAATTTGTGGCATACTGGCTACCCTATAACTCACGACGGGGACGTACATTTAATTCGTCTTACTAATTTTTATCAGAGTCTGTCAGAGGGAATATTTATTCCAAGATGGGCTGCTAATGTAAATTGGGGATACGGACAACCCATTTTTGAATTTTTCTATCCACTGCCTTCTTATTTGGCGTCACTACTTCATTTCTTAGGTCTTTCTTTTGCAGACAGTCTGAAGTTACTTCTTGGTCTCTCGATTGTTGGCTCGGGTATTACTATGTATCTTTGGCTGAGAAGATTGTCTTCAAATATAGGTTCTTTTTTTGGAGCCTTTTTATATATGTATGCACCATACAGATTTGTTGATGTATATGTTAGGGGAGATGTTGGAGAGAGCTTAGCATTGGTATTTGTCCCATTGATTTTGTATTTTTTAAGTTTTGTGGGAATTAAAAAAAGTAAATATCCAGTTTTGTTGTCTGGGATATTTTTGGCGCTTTTAATTCTTTGCCATAACATTGTAAGTCTTGTTTCTCTACCGTTTATTCTCTTTTATGGAATTTATTTATGGCTGGAAAATAAAAAGAAAAAAGAAATCTTAATAAAATTTGTAATATCAATTGCAATTGGATTTTTGCTTTCAAGCTTTTTCTGGCTGCCAGGACTTTTTGAGGCAAAATACACTTTAAAGGATATAGTTACAAAAGGAGAATATGCAAGCCGTTTTGTCAGTCTTTGGCAGATTTTTTATGGACCATGGAGTTACGGTGGAACAGGGTCATTTACTGTCCAGCTTGGAATAGTCCAGTGGGTTGTTGTGGGACTGTCTTTATTTTTATACAAATTTACAAAATTAAAGTTAATGGTTGTGTCTTTAATTATTTACACTGCAGCATCAATATTTTTAATGTTGCCTGTTTCAAATTTTGTTTGGAGTAAAATTTTGCTTTTACAAAATTTTCAATTTCCCTGGAGATTTCTAATAGTCACTATTTTTTCAACTTCTGTTTTGGGAGCAATACTTATTGATAATTTTCCGAGAAAAATAAAAATTGGATTCGTTATTTTTGCAGTTATTGTATGTTTTATTTTTCAGTACCAATATATGCACGCTAAAGCCTATGAAAAAAGACCTGACAATACTTATGCCGGAATATTTAAGGGTCCTGCAGATACTGGTGAGAGCTCACCAATTTGGGGGATAAGATTTATGGAGAGTGGATATAAAAATCCACTGGAAGTACTAAGTGGCAAGGCAGTAATAAATCAGACTAAAAGGACTACCATACGTCATGAATACGTTGTTGACGCAAAAGTTAAGTCGCGTCTTTTGGAAAATACGCTTTATTTCCCGGGATGGAATATTTATGTGGACAACACACCTGTAAATATTGAATTTCAGGACGAAATGCATAGGGGAGTAATGACTTTTTGGGTTACTCCCGGGAAGCATAGTATTGTTGTAAAATTTGAAGCTACAAAATTTAGGAGAGTTGCGGATTTGATAACGCTTATTAGTATAATAGTAGTACTGATATTATTTTTGCCGTTTCCCAAAAAATTTAAAATATGAAAAAATCAACTATTTCAGTAGTACTTGCAACATATAATGAGGAAAAAAATCTTCCTGGCTGTCTTGAGTCAGTAAAAGATTTCGCTGACGAAATAGTTATTGTTGATGGGACATCAACAGACAGGACAGTTGATATAGCAAAAGAATACGGAGCAAAAGTCTTAGTAACTCAAAATCATCCGATTTTTCATATTAATAAGCAAAAAGCAATTGATATGGCAACAAAAGACTGGATTTTGCAGCTTGATGCTGATGAGAGACTAACACCTAATTTAAAACAAGAAATAAGTGAATGTATTCAAAGTGAAAATTCAAAGGATGGGTACTGGATACCTCGTAAAAATTGGTTTTTGGGAAGATTTCTTATGAAAGGGGGAGTATATCCTGACTATACTCTTAGGTTATACAAAAGAGGAAAAGGCAGACTTCCTCAAAAAGACGTGCATGAGCAGGCTGAAGTTGACGGTTCTATTGATTATCTGAAAGAGCCACTTATTCATATGGCAGATCCTAAATTTGGGAGATATCTTTTGCGTTTTAATCGCTATACGGATTTGATAGCCTCACAACTTCTTGAGAAAAATACCCCTAAAAATCTACTTAGTATGTTAAAATATGAATTAGTCCTGCCTTTATGGTGGTTTGGAAAAATTTATATTAGGCATAAAGGATTTATGGACGGGTGGCAGGGGTTAGTTTGGGCGTTTTTTTCGGCAATAAGATTTGCAGTAGGATTTAATAAATATCTAAAATTGGAAAGGTAGTTTTGAATATGAAAATTCTTGTAACAGGTGGAGCGGGATTTATAGGTAGTATCACTGTTAAAGCTTTACAAAAGGCAGGGCATGATGTGGTTGTTTTTGACAACCTTGAATATGGGCACAAAGAGGCAGTAAGCGTGCCTCTTGTTGTTGGCGATTTGCTGGATAAAGAAAGCTTTGCAGGACTTGATGCTTACAAATTTGATGCAGTTATCCATTTTGCTGCATATCTTCAGGTTGCTGAGTCAATGAAGGATCCGGCCAAATATTTTAACAACAATGTCCAAGGTGGTGTAAATCTTCTGGAGTACATGAGAGAAAAAAAGATTCCCTACATTGTATTTTCATCAACGGCTGCAATATTTGGTACTCCTTTGCATACGCCAATTGAGGAAGATGCTCCCAAAAATCCCACAAGTGTCTATGGAGAGTCAAAATTGATGTTTGAGAAAGTGCTTTCCTGGTATGACAAGTTATTTGGAATAAAATCCGTTGCTCTTCGCTACTTTAATGCAGCAGGCGCAGCACTAGACGGCTCTTTAGGTGAAGATCACAGTCCCGAAACACACATTATTCCTGTTGCGATGCAAAAAGCCATGAAAAATGAAGAATTTTTACTTTTTGGAAGTGATTATGATACACCTGACGGGACATGCATCAGAGACTATATTCATGTTGAAGATTTGGCAAAGGCACATATTTTGGCAATAGAATATTTATCAAAGGGAGAAAAGAGCAATACATTTAATTTAGGAGTTGGAAGGGGGTATTCAAATAAAGAAGTTGTTGAAATGGTAAAGAAAGTTATAGGTATAGATTTTAAAGTTAAAATGGAAGAGAGAAGGCCAGGAGATCCATCTATACTTTTGGCAGATAACAAAAAGTCTAAAGAAGTACTCAAATTTGAGCCTGAGTATTCGGATCTTGAGACAATAGTAAAGACTGCCTGGGAATGGCAAAAAAAACTAGCCGAGAAAAAATAAACTATAAACTACAAACCCTAAAGAGTAAAGTAACAGGTTATGGTAAATAAATTTGAGTTGTTACCAATTTTTAAATCTGCACATGCTTTGGTTCTTGAAATATACAAACTCACAGCCGTATTTCCTCAGGAAGAAAAATATGGACTTGTTAGTCAGTTAAGAAGGTCAGCAGCATCGGTTGTTGCAAATATAGTTGAAGGAAATGCAAGGGGACACAGGAAAGAATTTTTAGAATTTTTATATATTGCTAAAGGATCTCTTGAAGAAACAAATTATCATCTTCTTCTAGCAAAGGATTTAGGGTATTTAAAAGAAGAATTATATAAAGATATGATAAGCAAATCACAAGAAGTCGGAAAGCAGATAGTAGGACTTACTAAATATTGGAAAGCACAAGAAAAGTGACTTTACAGTTTTAAGTTTAAAGTTTAAACTTTA
>DASVCQ010000138.1:0-3080 GCA_036381535.1 Patescibacteria group bacterium
TACCAATCTTCATAAAAAAATTGCGGAGGGAGTATATCTTTCAGTCGTTCATAGTTTGCAGTTTACAGTTTACGGTAAAGATTGGCTTCCTGCTCTTACTTTTATCGGGTCTGCCAAGACTTTTGGCAAAAAAGATTATAAAGCAGAGACTTGGATAATGGATTTTGACGGCAATTTATACGGAAAATTTTTAACAATTAAGCTTATTAAGAAAGTCAGAGGAAATATTAAGTTTGAAAGTGCTAAAAGTTTGATTTACCAAATGAAAAAGGATGAAAAAGAGGCAAGAGACTATTTTAGACTCCATAAAGCCTAACATATCTTCTGTATGAGAGTGTCTTGAGATGTCTTAATGCTTCGTCAAATGGAGTCTCAACTATCCCTACTTTTCTGCCTACTTTTTTAAGAGCAGCGTAAGTACTTGTATTTCCCTTGGTCCTGATATGTTCACTTTTTAGTGTAATAAATTTAGCAAAAGGCATCATCTCTTCAAATAAATTCTGGACAAAAGGATTGTGGGAAAAATGTTTGCTGTCCGGCCACCACTCTTTACTTGGTAGTCTAAATCTGTCTAGGCCGTCTGCTACCATAAAAAGTTGAATAAGTCCTCCATATTTATTCTTGATTCTCTCGGGAATCTTCTCGTAGGGCATTTCGTGATATTTAGATACAGCTCTGACGGCTGCTATTTCAGAGTCTGATAAAAATAAATCGTGCTCGGCAAGAAGATTTGGATTTTTTTTCAAAGCAATCTTTGTCCAATCTGCGGATCTTTTCCCGTGCTGGGGGTCCAATCTATCATCCTTTCTTTGAGTATCATGAAGTAGAGCGCTGGCATATAAAATTCTTGATGGTTCTAATTTTAAATTTAGTCTATCAACAATACTTTTCACATAAAGTCCTACTCTACTTTCATGAGGCACACCGTGCATACCATCAGCGTGAGAGCCTGAATCATCTTGGATAAATAATTCCTTTCTTGGAACGGTTGTTTTTAATTGTTGCCTAGTAATTTTTATAAAATTTGGAATAATTTTTGTTATATGTACTTTTGCAGGGTTTTCAGATGTTAAAAAATGCTTGGCAGTTGCCTTATCAGGTATCTGAAGCGGCATGGAATGATCCTGGAAAAGCGGAATATGTGTGGCAGAGTGAGGTAAAGTAATTTCTATGCTCATTTTACTTTTTAAATTTTGTTACCTGCCAAATGGCAACAAGAAGGAGTATTATACCACCAATTTGAGTTAAAGAAAGTGTTTTGTGGAAGCCAAAGTAGTCTATCCCAACAGCTGATGCCGGCCAAACCAGCTCACAAAGTGTGGTTACTCTTGCAGGTGTATGCTTGAGGCCAAAATAATAAAAAGCAAGGGCAACCATGCCTGTTGAAAAAGTAATAATCAGTAATGTTATCCATTGGGTTGGGTTCAGGATAAATAAGGAATGAGTATCACCTTGTCCTAATATAAAAAGTAGAGCAAAAATAGGTGCTAAATAAAACCTTAGTGCCGTACCTGTTAGAAAATGGACTTTATTTAGGACATATTTACTAATTGCAGTGCTAGATCCCCATAAAAGCCCTGCGGAAAGCGCAAATATACCTGCAATAACAGTACTTGAGCCGGTTGCTATATTTACTCTTAAATCTTTAAAAGTAATTGCATATGCTGCCAGAAGCGCTACTGCTGCCCAAAGAAAGAAGCGTTTGGAAATTCTTTCTTTAAGAAGAATTGCAGCTGTTCCTATGGCCCAAATGGGTTGAAGCTGTTGCTGAAGAAGAACAACTACAGAATAAGGAATGTAATTAATTTTCTGTAGTGCTGCTGTATAGAAGATGGTTCCAAGCGCGCCTGAGAAAAGAGAGACGATTGCAATTGCAATCCAATCTTTTTTTGTTAGCTTTTTTAAATCCTTCATCCAGACAAATCCCAAAGGAAGCAAAGCTAAAGCTCCTAAAAGATGCTCATAAAAAACAACCACGGTAGGAGGTAGAGAATAAAGACTTATTCTCAAAAGTCCGTCTACACTCCACAAAAGCGCGGCTATAATGACAAAAAGCGGTCCAAAAGTTAAAATTTTCCCAAGCATAGATTTTTCAAAGTTTTGCAAAAAAAATACCCCATTTCGGGGTAAACAAAATAATTTCTAATCGACCTAATTTCTAATTCATAAAAATAATGTACTTTATTTTTCGGTAAATTAGCGTATTTAGGTAAATTAGGTTAATTAATTTTATCTTTCTAATCTATGCTTTCACATAGCCCCGCTGAGCGGGATTCCGACTGTACGGCCGCTGTTGGATTTACACCAACTCGTTCCTGCAAACCCAAAATTTATAATCCTGAGCTTGTTGAAGGATCGTGGAGTTTGTTCCGATTTAATCGGAATTTACCACCGATTAGGATTTCTTGCCCTCCATACCTGTACGAAGGATAGTCACCTTACCCCGAAAGATAAATTAAGAATAGGTAAGATTAAAAGTTGTGTCAAGAGGTTATTTACTTTTAGGATTTGGTCTATTTCTTCTTGTTACAACTTCTACGTATTTATCCAAAGGCCATCGAAGCCATTTAAATATGTCTATACCTTCTTTTTCTCTAATTTCTCTTAAGGCTCTTTGACCTTCTGCGTATGTATCTTCCCAGCCGTCTGGTGTGATAATTGGTTGATCTTCGTTTGTCATTAAATTTCACCTCCTTTTACCCCATAATAATACACTTTATTTATAAAAATGCAATAGACACTTTTAGCATTTTAAGTTTAGCTTTATTCATAAACTTCAAACCTAGAGTTAACATTCTTTTAAATATATTTTAAAAAAAGGGGTTGACAAGACTTAGCAGTGTTGTTATATTAGTGCTAACATCGAAATATTTAATACTAAAAATAAAATAGAAAATATAAGTAAAGTACCTTATTTTTACTATTTTATATTTAAAATTTAATTTTTTATGAACGATTTAACACAAAGACAAATTCAAATCCTCAAAAATCTCATTGAAGAATATATTGAGACGGCAGATCCTGTTGGGTCAGAGACTTTAGAAAAAAAACATAATTTATCTGCATCTCCTGCAACAATT
>DASVCQ010000139.1:0-18346 GCA_036381535.1 Patescibacteria group bacterium
TCCAGCGCTTTCCCAAATCCTCAAGCGAATTAATGCTGTCTCCCGAATTTCTGTCGTCATCAGGCACACAGACTATTTTATAATCCATTTCACCGTCATCTTCAAAATTAAAAATTCCGATTACTTTGGCGTGTACCAAGACTCCTGTTGGAATAGGCTCATGACAGACCAAAAGTACATCTAATTCGTCTCCATCTGTGTCTTTGGTTGCAGGAATAAATCCATAATTGACTGGTTTTGGGAAAACATCCGGCTCGACTCTATCCAGCATAAAAATGCCGTGTGAGCGGTCGTATTCTATTTTTAAAGAAGAGCCTTGAGGGATATCAACGATTGCGTTAATTAGTCCTTCGTCTACATTTCCTGGTGTTAATATTTTGTTAAAATCTGGCATATCTTTAAAATTATTATAACATCTTTTTCAGTATATAGAATATAGTATAAAGTATAAAGGAATTTTTCTTAATACTTTAAACTAATCCCTTAACACTTAGATATCCAAAGTTGCTGTATGAGCATTATTTTGGATAAAGTGTTTGCGTGGTGGAACCTCATCTCCCATAAGCATGGTAAAGACTGCATCTGCTTCTTCTGCATCATCTACTGTTACCTGCTTTAGGACACGATTTTTAGGATTCATGGTTGTTTCCCATAGTTGATCAGGATTCATTTCTCCCAAACCTTTGTATCTTTGAATACTAAGTCCCCTTTTGTCCGCAAGTTGTTTGGTTGCTGCAGTACGCTCTTCTTCTGTGTATGCATAAATTACATCTTTTCCGGCTGCAACTTTAAAAAGTGGAGGTTGGGCAATGTATAAAAAGCCCTGCCTTATGATATCTGGTAAATGTCTAAAGAAGAAAGTTAAAATAAGTGTCTCAATATGCTCTCCGTCAACGTCTGCATCAGTCATAATAATAATTCTGTGATATCTCAATTTTTCAGGTCTTAATTGATCGCCAATTCCCATTCCAAGTGCAACAATAAGATTTTTTACTTCCTCATGCTCAATCATCTTGTCCAGTCTTGCCCGCTCAGTATTTAAAATTTTTCCTTTAAGAGGAAGAATTGCCTGGAATTTTCTGTCTCTCCCCTGCTTTGCCGATCCACCTGCTGAATCTCCCTCAACAAGATATAATTCAGATATGCTTGGATCTTTTTCCTGGCAATCTGCTAATTTTCCGGGCAAAGTTGAGCCCTCAAGTGCACCTTTTCTAAGAATTGCTTCTTTTGCTGCGCGTGCTGCAAGTCTTGCCTTGGCGGCAAGATATACTTTTTCAAGAACCCTTTTTCCTGTTGATGGATTTTCTTCAAAATAAGTTGATAGACCGTCTTTGACAATTGATTGGACCAAAGGCTGAATTTCTGAATTTCCTAATTTACCCTTTGTCTGGCCTTCAAACTGAATATTGTCCTGAGGCATTTTTACCGAGACAACTGCGGTGAGTCCCTCTCTTGTATCATCTCCGACAATTGAGTCTTCTTCATTTTTGAATGCACCGACTTTTTTACCATAGTCATTTATAGCGCGGGTTAGGGCCATTCTAAATCCAGTCAGATGTGTTCCGCCATTTACTGTATTGATGACATTTACGTATGACTCAACATTTTCTGTATAGCCATTGTTATATTGAAGAGCAACTTCAACTTGTACGTCTCCATCAGATTTATTTATGGTAATTGCTTCGTGCAGAGGCTCTTTATTGTCATTTATCTTCTCAACAAGTGCAGTAATTCCTCCCTCAAAATAATAATTAATCTCTTTTTCTTTTCCTTCTCTTTTGTCATAAAGATGGAAGTAAAGCTTTGGAACAAGATATGCTCTTTCCCTGATCATTTTTTTAACATATTCAAAATCAAATTCTCCTGTCTGGAAAATTGTTGTATCAGGAAAGAAAGTAACGGTTGTGCCGCTTTCTGAATCTATAAGAGGAAAAATACTTGGAAGGAACGGATTTTTTACTACTTCTACTTCTGTCTTTGGTTTACCTATGGAGTATTCTTGTCTATATGTTTTGTTTTTATTTTTAACTTCAACCCAAAGATTTGTTGACAACGCATTTACAACAGCAGCTCCAACTCCATGAAGTCCTCCTGAAATCTTGTATGCTCCCCCACCGAATTTTCCTCCTGCATGAAGTTTGGTCATAACAATTTCAAGTGCACTCTTTTTGTATTGAGGCATCATATCAACAGGAATTCCGCGTCCGTCATCACTTACACTTGCTGAGCCGTCATTATTTAGAGATATCCAAACATTTTTTGCAAAGCCTGCTAATGCCTCGTCTACCGCGTTATCTATAATTTCTCTGAGTGACTCATGAAGACCAATTACATCTGTAGATCCTATATACATTCCGGGTCTTTTTCTAACAGGTTCTAGACCCTCAAGTACTTGTATCTGTTGTGCAGAATAATCTGAAGCCTTTGCCATAGAACCTATATTAGCATACCTCTTTACCACGAAGCAATGGACTATAGTAATGTGGGAAGTTTGGCTGAGATTCTTGCATTGGATATCGGAAAGTTTAATTTAAATCTATAATTTTTAAGGTTAAATTTAAGTCCAACAATTATAACTATACTACTTATATATACATCTATATCTATCTTTACAAACTTTTCCTATAAGTCCTAAATACATGTTGACAGAAATATATAGTAGTGGTATAAATAGACATAGTTATGGAAGAAAAAAATGGTTACACACCTCAAGATTTAAAAAAAGATGCCAGAGATATAAGTAAAGATTTAGGTTTGTTGGCACTAAAAACTGCTTCTAGGTTTATTTTTACTCAAGCATTAATTGATTCATGGCAATATTCTACAGCTACAGGGGTTGGGCCTTTAAGAAGAACAAGAAACTTATTTGGAGCACTTGTGGGAGGCCTTGGTCTACCTGGCGCAACAGCTGCACTTCAAGCTGATTTAAGAGAAATACCTATCATAGGTCCAGCATTCAAGGTGCCTGGAGTAAAAAATCTGGCAGTAGGAGGTATGGCTATTGTTGATTGTCTTGCATGGGGTGGTGGAGCTTTGGCTTTTGTTCCTACAGCTGCCTATAGACTCCTTGTTTCAGCTGCTTCAGAGGCCCTTCCTAGAAGAGAAGAAATATATAATGCTGGTCTTCGAAGAAGTCGTTAATATATTGTATTCATATTTTTTATAAAGGACACACTAGTTCTCCATTTTATTTTCTCTAATCTACTTTTTATCTCCAAAATTTAAGCTACATAATTATAACTATATTCTTATATATACAAGGATATCAACCTTGAGCAAATATCTTATAGGTTATTGACATATTTTATTTTAGGTTATATTATTTGGATAATAATATGAGTTGGGGAGAAAAAGGTAGACAATTTGGAAAAAGTCTTGGAGATACAGGTAGAGATGTAGGAAATAAAGGTTTGCAACTAGGAAGAAAAGTTGGTAGTAAAATTGATGAATTATTAGCACCTAAAGTTCCTGCAGTACCTATTGGCCCTCAAGATGTTCCAACTGCAAAAGAAGTTGAAAAAGCAGATGCGCGCCACAAAACAACTAGGCGATGGAAAAGATGGACTGTACGTCCTGCTTTTTGGGGAACTCTTCTTGCTGAAGGTGGAAATACTCTTTTTACCCACCAATTTGATCCGCGAATTCTTGGTGTGGGTGGTGGCATCTATTTATTGTCTGCTTTGACAAGAGGAATTGCTCATAAGAGAGCAGAAAATGCTGAAGAAGCAGCACTTGAGCTTGCTCATACACAACCAAATAGTGAATTGTCTCGAGAGCTTTTTTCTTCACCTTATGCTAGACGCACAGAAAATCGTCTAGTCAAGACTACCGGTCGAATAGGGATATTTATAGGTATTGTTACTGCCCTTCCTGCGCTTCTTATAGCGCCTGGGGTATACACTCTTAATAAATTCAGACAGCATGGTCA
The DNA here is from genome assembly GCA_036381535.1 of Patescibacteria group bacterium. Classification (GTDB taxonomy): domain Bacteria; phylum Patescibacteriota; class Microgenomatia; order Levybacterales; family UBA12049; genus DASQJJ01. The sequence goes on from DASVCQ010000139.1 coordinate 3,929, forward strand.
ACATGAGCATCGCAAAAATGCATCTCATCTTGCAAAGAAAACATTAAAGGATTTTGACCCTAAGAGTTAATTATCTTCCTCTTGAATTTTGTCCTATATTATGATATAAATCCCCTATTATGAGAGAAATTAGTAAAAGAGCAGCTGAGACTACAAGAAAAGCAGGTAGAGCTGCGCGTAAAGGTTTGCGAGGGAATCCTCCACATTTATCAATGGGTCAAAGAAGTGAGCTTAGACAAGAAGCTACAGAGCAAAGAAAAATTTTGGCTGAAAATTTTGTAATTAAATATAAGACTCCATGGCGTGCTGCCGGATATGGATCTTTGGCTGCTGCTGTTGCATCTCCATCATATGTTTTGGCAGGTGGTACTTTAGGGGCAGAAGTAATATCTCAGGCAACGACTCACCAAAATATTCCTGCGGCATTTATCGCTGTTGCAGCGGGATGCCTTGCAGTCAGCCTTGCTCCAGCTGTAAAGACAGTTGAGTATACCTACAAATGGGCAAAGTCCGCTTTAAAAGTTAGATCTTCTTCAAGGAAACTTAAAAATTTGGAATGGAGGCTCGGTGAGAATAGTGATTTAATGAATAAATATACAATTGTTAAGGCCGCAAATAAATTTACTTGGTTTAGGCGTATTGCAGTAGGATTGGCAACAATTGGTGCTTTTGGTGTTGGGGCTGTAGCAGGTGGAGCTCCCGCTGTACCGGCAGCAATTGGGACATTTATTGCCTCCAATGGAGTTTTGCATCTTGCAGAAAGAGGCGTTCACTATACTGTTAACGGCGCAATGAATGCAGCAGCTAAAGCAGAACTAAATTCTCAAGGTGTCACAATCCCAATGACAAAAAGAAGACGTTAATTTTCCTTTTTTCCAGTCTCTACTACCCCTTGTGTCATTGCCAAAAGACGGCCCAATTCTGTAACTAATTTCTTTGCGTGTTCACGACTCATCCCAATTCGGGCAACAACCTGTGCTTGACTAGTTGAGCCAAGCCTTTGAGCAATGTCCAGGACTACCCCATCTTCATTGGTGTTCATGAGTACATTATCTGTATAAAGTACCGGCGTTGTGGTTGGATTTATATTTACTGATACTTGTTGTTGATTATTTTTATCTGCCATAGTTATCACCTCCTATCTTAGAAATCAAAATCTGCATATAATTTATTCATATCCTTTTTTCTGCAAATTAAAGTATTTTGAATAAAGTTTTTTATTTTTGAGCAATTCTTCATGACTTCCCTGCTCCACCAATTTTCCATGATCCAAAACAAAAATTTTATCTGCCATTCTAACAGTTGAGAATCTGTGGGAAATAAAGATAAGAGATTTGTCTTTGTATACTTTCTTAAGATTTTCAAATATATTATACTCTGATTCTGCATCTATATTTGAGGTCGGCTCGTCCAAAATAAGTATCGGTGCACTTCTGTAGAGTGCGCGGGCGATAGCAACTTTTTGCCATTGTCCGACTGATAATTCTTCACTGTCCTCAAGCCATCTACCTAAGCGCTGGTCAAGTCCTTTTGTAAGTTGTACTGGTAAATCCATAGCATTTGCTGCTTTTAGTGATTCGTTTAGTGTTAAATCAGAAGAGTTTTTATTTATATCACCTACACTTATATTCTCTTTAAGAGGCAAATCATATCTCGCAAAGTCCTGAAAAAGTACTCCAATACTTCTATACCAAGAATCAATATCAATTTCTTTCAAATCAATTCCGTCTACAAGAATACGCCCTTTTGTCGGATCATAAAATCTAAGTAACAGCTTAATAAGCGTAGTCTTGCCTGCTCCGTTATGTCCGACAATTGCAATGTCTTCTGAAGTTTTGAAAGTAAAGTTAATATCATGTAGTACTTCCTTTTTTGTTTGGGGATAGGCAAAAGATACATGATCAAGCTTAATCTCTTTTGGACTGCTTAGTAACTTGGCATTTGGGATATTTTTTATTGTATTTTTCATAGAAATGAGATTGAAATAATCTTTTGCGTACAGGCTATTTTCGTAAATTTTATAGAGGTTGGAAAGAATATTTGCAACATCTCCACCAAAAGTAAAGAGCATTCCGACAAAAAGAGTGAAGTCTCCAATACTCCTCTGGTGAGTGATAATTTGGGTAATGATTGATGAGACAGCAAGGTACATAACTATTGGGGTTGCTATATATTCAAAAGTGGATATAATGCTGTAGCGCAAGATGGGCTTTCTATACTCCTCCATTAATTCATCTTGTATTTTTTTTGTTTTGCCGACAAAATATCCGGAGAGCCCATAAAGCTTTATTTCAGATATTGTGGATAGGCTTGTAAACATTCCTTGTAGCATCCAGAGAAAATTGGTTTTGAATGCATTGAGAGAGTAAATCGAGTATTCTGCATTCCCAACTTTTGCACGAAGAATATAAAAAGGAATGGTAATTGCAATAAGAAGAATCGTATAGAAAGGACTGAATTGGTAGGCTATTATTGTTGCAAGAATTAGAGATACTGAGTTATAGGCAAGATAACATATCCTTTGAATAATTTCTGGAAGTCTCCATGAATAAGCATCTTTGGTTTTGGCAATAAGATTTCTTATTTCTCCGTTTTCAAGATGAGCAAAGTCTAGGGAAGCTATTTTTTCCATAAATTTTCTGGTCAAAATATTTTGGAATTTGGATCTTGTAATATAATCAAAGTAATAAAAAGAGATGTTGTAGAAAAATTGGGAAATATTGTATGTGACAAAATAAGTCATTATTACCAGAAAAAATGATGATGCTTTTGAAGTCTGAATACCGATAAATACTGCATCAATCATGTATTTGTAAGCAAAATTGGCGAGAATAGATAGAATTGCCGAGAAGATAGTTACAATAAAATATCCTGATAAATGGAATTTATCCTCTTCCCAGGCAAATCTCAAAAGAAGCAAACAATATTTTAGAATGTCTTTGATTTGTTTTGTAAGCATAAGATGATTATACATTCAACTTATGCTAAAATGCCAGATTATATGGCACAAGAAAACAAAAAAGAAATTACAGAGGAGGACTTTATAAATCCTGAATCCCTTTCAAGTGGTCCGCAGTGGGTGCAGGCTTTTAACGAATTCTCAAGAATAGGATTTTTAAATGACCAGGCAGTTGATTTGACAACGGTTTTGAGGAAGTATAAAGAAGAAAATGCAAGGGGGGAAGCAATGAAAATTTTTAGACGTCTTAAATTTCAGAAATGGCTGCGGGAAAAATAAAATTTAAGGCGTGCGTTTTGTGGGGATTTGAATAAGCTGGCAAGATACTTCATGGCCACATCTATTGCATCTTCTGGTAAGTCTTTGTGTAGGTCCTACTCCGGGCCCGGACCCTGCAATGTGCTCAAATGCTGGTTGTAATAAATCGACTTGGCATGGTGCATTGTCCCTGGTACTTTGTGTTGGGCCAGAAAAAACAGCCCGCATAATAGACATAAATCCTACTCTTCCCTTTTTTATGGGTACATCTCTTACTTCCCCACTTGCTGCGGGATTCCCCTGAGCGTCTGTGGGAAAGCCATTTGGATCATTTTTAAATGCAAGACAATCAGGCTTGGTCATAGACAAAGTATAGTACAGAAATGAGATAAATTCAAGATATAAATAAAGTTTGATTAGGAATCGTCCAAATTAGAATTTAATAGCTTTAGCTATTTTCAAGGCTTCTCCAAAGATACCAACAGGCTGTGCTTCTAAAAGGTTCCCATTTTTCAGAAAGCCTTAACATTTCCTTCTGGTCTGTAATCCCATACAATTTGGTAATGGCATTTCTTAGCCCTAAATCGCCAAGTGAAAAAATATCCGGCCTTTGAAGTGTAAAGATAAGAATCATTTCTGCTGTCCACCTCCCTACTCCCCTTATTTGGGTGAGTGCAGAGATTACTTCTTCATCAGACAACTTTTTGATTTTTCTTACATCAATAAGACCGGAAATGAATGCATCCGCAACACTTTTTATATAGGAAATTTTTTGAAAAGAAATTCCTGCTGTGCGGAGAGTTTCATCCGGCATGGAAAGGATTTGTTGAGGTGTGGGAAAATGATTTATTTGCTCTGCCTCTTTGTAAAATAGTTCTTTAAAGCGTCTGAATATTGTATCGGATGCTTTTATCGATAGTTGTTGGGAAATAATGGATTCTATTAATTCCTCATAAAGATAGTCAGACCTATCCTGGAAAGCAGGTGCAGGATATTTCTTGACAAGTTGTCTAAGAATTGGGTCGGAAAAAGAAAAATTGTGTTGTCTCATGTCTGTAAAGTTAGAAAGGTATGTTCTAAAAGTAATCTTGGATTTACATTGGTCGTCTGGAGTATTTTGTAGCTTTCCTGCAATTTTTCCAAAACTTCTGCTACTCCCCCGCCCTTTCCAGGGTTTTCCAGCAATTTTTTATGGAGAAAATACATCATTTCTTCCATCCAAACAACTGCTTGAGCTTTATCTGAAGCTAATTTTTCTGCCAAAGCGAGTCTTTCGGCAATAGAGCCTTTTGTAAGATTGTGAAAGTTTGTAAGGTATTTACCTTCTTCTTCGGGTAAAATATGTTTTTTTTCTTCCTCAAGTCTTACAATTTTGCATCTTGATATAATAGTTGGCAAAAAAGTGTTTTCACTTGTTGTTAGTAGGAAAATATACGTGTAAATTGGAGGCTCTTCTAGTATTTTAAGTAAAGCATTTTGTGCTTCTATTGTGAGAATTTGTGCATCTTGAATAACAATAATTTTTTTTTGTCCTTTGATTGGTTTGAAGAAAATATGTTTTTGCATTTCCCTTATTAATTCAATTCCAATTGATGAGGTATCTGTTTGGATATAGCTTTGATCAAGTGGGTCAATAGCATTTTCTAGACAAAAGTCCTGCACATAATTTTGTTTTGTGGTTTGGTCTTTAGAAATAAGAATAAAACTGTTCATAGATAGTCATATCAAATTTTAAATTTAGAGTATCTAAAACGATATGGTTTCCTTGACATTCTATCATGCTCTACCCTACTATAAAAGTAATGCCCGATCAAATTTCGTCATCACCAGCGGGAGATCCTGTTGGTGGTATTTCTGCTAGTCCAAATATAGGAGGAGATTCTTCTGCTCAAGATATTCCTGTTGTAGAGACCCCGGATTTATCCCAACAAGCTTTTGTTCAGCCTAATACTCAGCCGTCTCAAAGTCCACAGACTGCTGCTATTGCACCTCCTGTTCAACCCGTTAGTGCGGCACAGGTACCCACGCCACCTGCTAATTTAACACCAATTCAGGCTGCTCCCCCGCCGGATGCTGAATTTTTCTCAACAGCTACTGGGTCCAAATCTATACTTGATATTTTGCTAGATGAGAAAGTACTTACTCCCCAGCAAGCAGATGAGGTACGTGTTGAAAGCGCGACTCAAAATAAATCAATTGAAGAAGTACTTATTGAAAAAAATATAACTAATGGAGGTAAAATTGCCGAGGCAAAAGCAAAAATGCTTGGTGTCCCTTATATTTCGCTTGCAACTGCCTCTTTTTCTCCTGAGGCATTAAGCTTTATTCCCCGTGCAGTTGTTGAGAGATTCCAGCTTATACCTTTTATGTACGACGGGAGCACAAAGACTCTTTCTGTTGCCATGGCAAATCCTGTAGATCTTGAAGCACAGCAATTTATAAGACAAAAAACAGGACTTGTGATAAATGCTTATGCTGCATCTCCTGAGGATGTAAAAAATGCGATTGATGTTCAGTATAGGCAAGAATTGGTCGGAGAAGTCGGTAAGGCTGTTAAGGAGACAGAAGAGCTAAAGCAGGAAAATCAAGCAAAGACTGTCAATGCAGACCAAATTGGACAGATTATTAAAGAGGCACCTATTGCAAAAATTGTCGCAACTATTTTGGATTATGCCGTAAATTCCCGTGCATCAGACGTACATATAGAACCTTTAGAGGACAGAGTTAGAGTTAGATATAGAATTGACGGAATCTTATATGATAGACTTTCCCTTCCCAAATCTGTACAGGAGGCAGTTATCTCACGTATTAAAGTGCTTTCTGAGATGAAAATTGACGAGCATAGGACTCCTCAGGATGGAAGATTTAACTTTAAAGCAGGAAGTAATGAAGTGGATCTTCGTATCTCTGTCTTACCTACAGTTAACGGTGAAAAAATTGTCATGCGTCTTTTGAAAAAGTCAGGAGGTATTCCTACTCTTCCTGAGTTAGGGCTTACAGGTATATCTCTTAAGGCCCTAGAGACCTCAATTCTTAGGCCACATGGAATTATTTTGGTTACAGGTCCTACCGGATCTGGAAAAACCACTACATTATATGCTGTGCTCTCAAAGCTTAATACAACTCGCGTAAATATTGTCTCTTTGGAAGACCCGGTTGAGTATCAGATATCTGGAGTAAACCAAGTACAAATAAATCCTGCGGTTGGACTTACTTTTGCCTCAGGACTTAGGTCATTTCTTAGGCAAGATCCTAATATAATTCTAGTCGGAGAAATCCGTGACGGTGAAACAGCAGACCTGGCTATTCAGGCTGCACTTACCGGACATTTGGTTTTCTCAACCCTTCATACATCAAATGCCTCAGGAGCACTTCCTCGTCTTTTGGATTTGGGAGCTGAAACTTTTCTTCTTGCCTCAACAATAACAGCAGTTATGGGTCAGCGTATTACACGTAAAATTTGTGATCACTGTAAGGCTTCTTATACCCCAGCTCCCCAGCTTGTTGAAGAAATGAAAACAATTTTAGGACCTCTTATTCCAAAAGGAGAATTAAAATTGTACCGTGGGTCAGGTTGTAGTGAGTGTGGTGATTCAGGATATATAGGGCGTGTAGGAATTTTTGAGGTCCTGACTATTACTGAAAAAGTAGCCCATCTTATTCTTCAAAGGGCGGATGCTGAGACTATTGAAAAGCAAGCAAGAAGTGAAGGTATGATAACCATGAAACAAGATGGATATTTGAAGGCTTTGGGAGGTGTTACGACCATTGAGGAAGTTTTGCGTGTTGCACAAGACTAAATATTTGCATGTAGAAAGTAATACAGGTTATGTGATTTAATTATGAAAGAGAGTAATACAAAAATGGATTTACAGAATTTACTAGGGCTTGTTGTCAAAAGCAATGCATCAGATCTTCATCTTATGCCGGGTCTTCCTCCTGCTGTGAGAAATGATGGTTTGCTTCAATATGTTTCCTCTGTCCCTGCGATGAGTGTTGAAACAGTCGAAGCAATGATATTTGGTTTGCTTTCAACTGATCAAAAAGATTTACTTACTGCAAATAAAGAGCTAGACTTCTCAATGCCATATGGAGGTGGAATATATGGAGACTTGGGTAGATTTCGTGTTAATGCTTACTATCAAAGGGGACAACTTTGCGGGGCTTTTAGATTTTTGCCAAAGACAATCAAAACAGTTGAAAATTTGCACCTTCCTCAAATTTGTCATAATTTCGCAACATTAAGACAAGGTTTTATCCTTGTGACCGGACCTACAGGTCAGGGTAAATCTACAACTCTTGCTTCAATGATAAATGAGATAAATATGACACGGTCTTCACATATCTTAACAATTGAAGATCCAATTGAATATGTCTATCCAAATGGTAAAAGTATCATCTCTCAGCGCGAAATGAAAACAGATACTCACTCCTGGACAATGGCTCTTAGATCTGCACTTCGTGAGGATCCTGATGTTGTACTTATTGGAGAGATGAGAGATCCTGATACAATGCAGGCAGCAATGACAATCGCTGAAACAGGCCATTTAGTCTTTTCAACTCTTCATACAAATTCTGCTGCGCAGAGTATAGATCGTATAATTGATTCCTTTCCTGAGCACCAGCAGGGACAAATTAGGACCCAACTTTCCTTTACTCTGAAAGGCATAGTCTCTCAGCGCTTAGTACCTCAGATTAGCGGTGGAAGAATTCCTGCGGTTGAGGTGTTAGTCGGGACTCCTGCTGTTGCAAGTAATATAAGGGACGGGAAAACACACTTAATTGATTCTATAATTCAAACTTCTCAGGATGTAGGGATGATTACTCTGGATAGCTCACTTTCCCAGCTGGTTTTGTCTGGTGGAATTAGTCTTGATACCGCAAAATCATATAGTCTGCATCCGGATGAGCTGCTAAGAATGGTCGGATAATAAGAATTAAAAGAGCGAATTTATAATGATTTCTTACTAATTCTTACTCCCTTTTATGAAAATACAATACCGCGCAACTACAAAAGACGGCAAATTGACACAAGGAGTCTTGGATGCAAAGGACATTCAGGAAGCTGCATATTTTTTACGCGGAAAGGAAATGCTTCCTTTATCTTTAAAAGAAGTTTCAAAGCAGGAATTGCCTTTTGCCTCAATGTTTAAAAAGTCAAATACTGCAGATTTGGTACTTTTTACAAGACAACTTTCCTCTATTCTTTCATCAGGTCTAACGCTTATGCAGGCCTTAGCAATTTTAAAAGAACAAATCCAGAATCCTGTCATGAAGGATGTAGTTAACGGAATAATTTCAGATGTTCAGGAAGGAAAGACTTTTGGTGCGGCAATTGAAAAATACCCCAAAATTTTTAGCAGGATATATGTTGCTTTAATTAAGGCTGCCGAGTCGTCAGGTTTTTTGGATAAAGTACTTTTAAGACTTGCTGACAATTTAGAAAAACAACAAAAGTTAAAATCAACCATAAAATCAGCGCTTATGTATCCGATTATTGTGGTGGTGCTTATGGTTGTTGTTATGTTTGTGATGATGATTTTTGTTATTCCCCAACTCACTACCCTGTATCAAAATCTAAATATTAATCTTCCCCTAACCACTCAAATTCTGGTTAGTATTTCTAATGCAACAATTACATTTTGGCCTATTATGATAGGAGGAATTGTTGCGTTGGTTTTTGCCTATAACAGATGGGTTAGGACAGAGTCGGGTGAGCTTATAACAGATGGTATAAAGTTAAGGCTTCCAGTCTTTGGAAAATTAATAAGCCAAACAATTTTAGCTGAATTTTCAAGGACTTTTGGACTTTTGGTTGGGGCCGGGACTTTAGTTGTCCAATCTTTAAATGAGGCGGCAGATACATCTGGAAATAGAATTTATGAGGATGCAATTTTGGAAGTTGCAAAAAGAGTTGAAAAAGGAATTACTATTGGTGATGCTATGGCTGCCTTTGATATTTTCCCACCTATTCTTGTGCAAATGGTAAAGATTGGTGAGCAAACAGGAAAATTGGACGACTCACTCCTTCGTGTAAGTGAATACTTTGAACGTGAAGTTGATGGGACAGTAAAGACTTTAACAACCGCAATGGAGCCATTTATTATGATAGTGCTTGGTATTGGAGTTTCTTTCCTTATTATTTCAATTATTACTCCTATTTATAACCTAACAAGTAGTATTCAATAAAATTAAATAGGTTTTCCTAGTGACTCAAGCTCATCTATACCATTTTCTGTGTGTATCAAATTCTCAATTTCTACATTCTCCCGGTCAGCAATAACCAAACCCTGGATAATATTTCTTGCTTTTATGGCATCTGATCTTTTTAGCTTATCAATACTTACAACTTGGTTTTCAAAAACACGCCCCGGAAGAATATGGAGCGTTGCAAAAAAAATACTGTGCTCAACGGATAAATCACTGATATTTTTTATGGGAATACTATGTATCTGTTGAGATCCGAAAAATAATCTTAAAATGACATTTACCTTCTCACTATCAACAATTATATCGTTTGGGAAAATATCAAAAGGAAAAGCACTTCTTGCCTTAAACAAGATACAAGAAGATTTATGCTTGAGTTCGCTAAACGTCATCATTTTTTCCCCCAGAGAGGAGGTGATAGCATTTGCTCGTCTTTGTATTGTGCCGATAGGAAAACGCATAAATTCCACCCTTTCACGGCTCAATTCTATATATAGGAGGTGAGTCTTAAGTAAAATTTATGAAAGAAATATGAATGAAAAAACTATATAAAGTTATTTGAAAAGACCTAATCTTCTAAGTGTTTTACTATGTTGAGGAGTCAATTCATGAGCATATCTTTTCCACTCCTCGTCAAATTCAAGATGTAATCTTATTTTTTTTGTTTTTTGGAAGATTTTTCTTATGGGATTTCTATTTAGATTGAGCGCATATCTTGCCTCTCTTAAAGTCCCGTCAGAAATACCGAATATCCAAACTTCATCACACATCTTTATTGCCCTAAAACATGCTCTTAGTGCCAACTCTCTGGCATTATTTTTTTCAAGCCTAGGATTACCCTCATAAAATTCATAGGGAAAAGTTGGAAAGGGATGAACCGGAAAAAAATCTTTTCCTGAGATAAATTCCATTATCTCCTGCGTCTGTTCTTTATTTCTAGAAGGAGTAGCTGCGTAGACAAGCCTGTCTTTGCTCACAGAACAATATTAACAATTATTATTGTTATAGTAAATAAATAAGATATTTACAAATTATAAACGCTTACTTATTATATATAGGTTTGATGAAGAGGTGGACCTACATTGATTACTTAATATTATTCATTTTCAGTTTTGTTGTTACCGTTACCATTTTCACCTTTATTTATCCCCCAACTGTAAGGCTTGATTCCAGCATTTATTTTTTTGCAACTAAGTTGGCATTTTTTCATTTGCCACTCTATCCCCTTTTATACGCAGGAGCACCTTTCACTTATCCTCCGAGTATTTTTCTTTTTTTCCTTCCTTTACTTGTCTTGCCTTCGGCATTTGCAACGAGTCTTTGGAATTTTTTGTCTGTTATTGCGGTAATCTCCTCTATTCTACTAATCCTGAAATTAACTAGATTTTCTCTAAAAAATCCTTTGGTGCTGCTTCTTCTATCAATAACTTTGCTTCTTGAGCCAGTACGTGAAACTTTGCTTTTTGGACAAAATAATTCAATTGTTCTTTTTTTTATAATATTGTCTTATTTTCTGTCAAAAAAAGAGTCCTCTTCTAGCGGGCTTTGGTCGGGAGTAGCTCTTGGGATTGCTGCTTCTCTTAAGGTTTTTCCATTATTTTTACTTTTTTACTTTTTGATAAAAAAAGATTGGGTAACGGTCTTTACAACTATTGTGGTTTTTATCTTTTTTCTTTTGGCCGGTACTTTTGGTCAATTTAATTACCTTTTTTACTATCTTAAATTTGCCGGAGTTGTAATTACACCCAATATTGCATCAAATTCAGATCAGTCTCTATATTCTTTGATAATGCTTTATCTTCCTTTTCTTAAAAATTTTCAGCCGTATGTATCAATTACTATTTATTTTACCTTTCTTAGTATCTGCTACATCAACTGGCGGGAAAGTAAGTTGGACTTTGTATTTTTTACAGAAATTCTTGCAGGTACTGTTCTTTTAATTACACCTCTTGCTTGGGTTCACCACTTGGTCTTTCTTATTCCCCTTTCGTTGGTGTTATTTCTTAAGAGCTTAAAATCAAGGAAAATAAAAAATATTGCATGCAGTTTGGGATTTTTTGTGGTGATATTTATAAACGGTCAGGATGTAATCCTTCTTTTACAAAAAGCTGGTTTGCCTATTTTTTCTCTTCTTTATTTCCATGCATTGTTGGGGTTAGGGTTTCTTATTTTATGGCAGTTTGTAGCTAAATATAGAATATTTCACACAATACCTATTGACAAGGGGAAAAAAGGTGTGCTTAACTAAAAGTAATAGGATGAAAAAACTGTCCACCTTCATTCATAAATTTTCATTTAAACCCCAAGCAGGTTTTACCCTTATTGAGCTTTTGGTTGTTATTGGTATTTTAGGCGTATTGGCGGCTGCCTTGGTTGCAACCATCGATCCTTTCGAGCAGCTTAAAAAAGCAAATGATGCCAATGTCAAAAATACCGCAGTTGAATTTATCAATGCTAATATTCGCTATTACACAACACATAACCATATGCCTTGGGCAGATAATTGTCTTGGTGCCGGAGTAACCGCACCATCATCAAGTCCTTTGTATCCAAATATGACAACATGTCTTCAGACTTTGGCACTTGACGGAGAAATTAAGGGTGCATTCACAACAGTTACAAGCGTATTGAGCAGTATTATTATTACAGGAGATGATACGTCTGTAACAGCTTGTTTTTTGCCTCAATCAAAAGCTCAGAGAGCAGATGCAAATACAAAATGGGATAATACAGGTTCTACAACCCTTGCAACCAATCTTTGCGGACCAACCTCTACTCTCTGCTACTGGTGTTCTCAGTAAATGCCTTCGATGATAAAAAAACATAGTCTTTTTTTCTTGTTTTGTATAGCTACTGTTTTTTTATATATTTTTTGTCTCTCAAGAAGCGTGTATGGTGGAGATGTCGGAGATTTAGTAACAGCGGCTTCTCTTTCTGGAGTAGCACATCCTCCGGGCTATCCTCTTTTTACAATTTTAGGTTTTTTGTTGTCTAGGTTTGCTTTTTTAAATTTACCTCAAGCATTTTTGGTAGGACTTATTTCTGCGCTTTCAGGAGGGATAGGTCTAATTGTTTTTTATTTTCTTTCATATTCAATGACCAAGAATAGACTTTCTGCATTTTTGGCAACGAGTATACTTGCATTTGTTTTTCCATATTGGTTTTATGCTGAGATAGCTGAGGTATTTGCATTAAATAGCCTTTTTGCAATTATTCTTTTTACCCTTGCATACTTTTACAGGAAAAATTATTCTAGTCTCAATTTATTTCTTTTATTTGTATTTCTGGGATTATCACTTGCCAACCATCAGACAATTATTCTTATCTTCCCCTCAATTTTACTTCTTATAGCTATGCCATTTTATAAAAGCCTGAAAAAATCAAAAAAAGTTATTTTTTTACCATTTCTAGGATTTTTGCTTGGGCTTTCTCCTTATATTTATATCCCAATAGCCGCATCCAAACATCCGGTTATAAATTGGGATAATGTACATGAGATAAAATCATTTTTGCATTTGGTATTAAGGCAAGATTATGGTACTTTTCAAGCGGGTATATTTGACAAACCGACTCTTTGGCAACGTTTTGTGACATTAAGAGTGTACTTGATGTATGTTGTATCACAACTTACCATTCCCGTTGTTTCAATTTGCCTCTTAGGGCTATTTATTCTTTGGAAGAAGGAAAAGACTTTTTTAATTTCGATAATTTTGGCATTTTTAGTCTCCGGTCCCCTTTTTATTTTTTATGCCGGTTTTCCTTTAACCGGAAGTTTTATTTTGGGAGTGTATGAGAGATTTTTTGCATTATCTTCTATAATACTTCTTATTCCTTTCTCAATAGGTGTATATTCTCTGGCAAAATATTTGAGTGTTTTTCTTAAAAGAAATTTATATCTTTCACTTTTTCAAATTATATTTTTTGCAATACCTATAACTCTTCTTTTTTATAACTTTCCCAAAACAAATCTATCTCAAGTAATGATCGGTGATACTTATGCACAAGATTTACTTAATTCCCTTCCCGCGCATACCTTACTTGCCTTTAACGGAGATACTTTGGTCTTTAATACATGGTATGTACATTATGTGAGAAAAATTAGGCCAGATGTAACTTTATATAACTTTGGAGGAGAAGTACAAAATAACACAACAAATGTCTTTGGACAGACTCAGGATATAAAAAAGAATTTAGGAAATAAATTGGATACTATGATTTCAAAGCTTATTGATAACTCAAAAGTACGTCCTGTCTTCTCAACTATTCTTCTTGAGCCGACAAAAGACGACAAAAAAATAAGGTGGATTCCATACGGTCTTGCATATAAATTGACACTTTCTGAAAGTCCCTTGCCTCCTGAAAGTAAATATTTAGAAGACCAAGATAGAATTTGGTCAACCTTTAGAATACCAACAGCTGAGCAAAAGTCTGAGAAAGCATATCATGATTTGACAATTTCAGAATTTCCAACAGGCTTTTCCAATGCCGCGCTGGCATTAGGGACTTTTTTATATACTAATTATTCGGACACAACCAATTCTGAAAAATATTACAAAATGGCAGTAAAAATAGATCCGGAAAATTATAAAGCATACGAGACTTTAGGAACATATTACATTAGTATTAAAGGTAAGTGTCCTGAGGTGGCTGCTAATTTAACCGCAGCAATTTCTCTAAATCCTTTTGAGAAACTCCCCTATTTTCTTTTATACTCAACCTATAAAGATTGTTTTAATAAAAAAGATGCTGCAGAGCAAATAGCAAAAGAATATACAGCTGTTTTCCAGGAGGATTTTTCTAAAGCTTTAAAAAAGCAAGTACCCGATGAAGTATTTTCAAAGTAATCATCTTGTTAGAAAAGTATACTGATAGTATACTAAGACAGTGAAAATCAATTGGAATATTATCGGGCTTATTTTTTTTGTTAAGATTTGTATTTTTTCACTAATTTTTATTACTTTTCAAATTCTGCCTTTTGGAAAAATATATCATGA
>DASVCQ010000140.1:0-5313 GCA_036381535.1 Patescibacteria group bacterium
TCATAAGATTTATTCTTTCAGGAGTTACTTATTATGAAATTCAAAAAGGAGGGGCAGGATATGAAGCAACTGATGAGGATGTACTATTTGTCATAAATAAAGAAGCAAAGCAAAGAAGGGATAGTATCTCTGAATTTGAAAAAGCAGGAAGACAAGAATTAGTAGATAAAGAAAAAGCAGAACTTAAAATTCTTGAGACTTATTTGCCTGAGCAATTAAGTGAGGAGGAAATAAAAAAATTAGTCGATGAGGCTGTCTCCTCAACAGGCGCTTCAAGTCCGTCTGATATGGGAAAGGTTATGGGTGCTCTTATGCCAAAAACTAAAGGCAAAGCAGATGGAAATCTAGTCAGTAGACTTGTTAGAGATGCCCTAATAAAATAAATGCTCCATTATATTACAACCAATCAAAATAAAATTGATATCGCAAAAAAATTCTTAACTCCACATGAGATATTTTTTGAACCTCAAAATATAGAACTGACAGAAATTCAGTCAAAGGATATAAAAAAAGTCGTTGAGAATAAGGCAAAACAAGCATATGAAATAATTAAAACTCCTCTTTTTGTTAATGATCATTTTTGGTCTATTACGGCTCTCAACGGTTTTCCGGGTGCATATATGAAATACATGAATGAATGGCTAACTCCTGATGACTTCTTAAATTTAATGAAGGGCAAAAAAAATCGAGAGGCAATCCTGACAGAAGCAGTTTGCTATATAGATGAGTCCCGTATTCAAACTTTTCTTATGCAACATAAAGCCGTAATTTTGGAAAGTCCGAAAGGAAAAGGGCTACCCGCTCTTAGGGTAATTTCTGTGTCAGGTGATGGACTTTCTATTGCCGAAAAATTGGAAAAAGACCCTTCTGCTGTTGATGTTTATCCTATTTGGGACGAATTCGCAAAATGGTACAAATCTCTAGGCTAGATTTTTTCTTGTATCTACAGGCACTTCAATAGTTACCCAAATATCGTCCAACTCGCAGTTATAAACTCCGTGGTTATACTCTTTCCCATCATCACGAAAAGTGGTATGAGTCTCAATAAATTTCATATTTTGCTGACATCTGGGACATTTCATAAATATGCTTATTTAGTTTTATTTCTCACTTCCTGCCACAAGACAATTAGCTGGGAGGCATTAAAGATAGAAGAATAAGTACCTGAAATAATTCCGACTAAAAGTGCAGCAACAAACCATTTTGTACTTTCTCCCCCGAATAAAAGTAGTGCAAACAAAACCAAAATAACTGTTAGTGATGTATTTAAAGATCTTCCCATTGTTTGAAGGATAGATGCATTAACAACTTCACCAAAAGGAGACCCTGCATGGACTTTTAAGTTTTCGCGAATTCTATCAAAAACAACAATTGTGTCATGTACCGAAAATCCAATAACGGTCAGGACTGCTGTCACAAAAAGACTATCCACCTCAACTCCAAAGAAATGTCCAAGTAAGGAAAATACTCCAAGAAGCACCAATGCATCATGAAGAAGAGCAATTATTGCACAAATTCCAAATTGCCATGAATTGGTAGGCTTGGGAACACCTCTAAATGAAATAGCAATGTATAAAACAATAAGAAGTGAAGCAAGCCCTATTCCCCAGAGTGCATTAAGCGTTGTCTCCCGACCAATTGTTGGACCTATTGTTGAGAATTCTTGCTCTTTAATACCCTTAACATTTTTTTCCAAGTCTCCAACAAGTTGTGTGTGTTGAGACTGACTGAGGGTTGCTGTACGAAGAGTAATATTATTTGAAGACTGTGAAGTGCTTTCTATTTTTATTTTGTCTTTTTCAAATACAGAAATTATTTTTTTATTATCACTGACATTATTTACAGAATAAGTAAGTCTTGACCCACCGGTAAAATCAATTGATAAATTAAGTCCCCACAAAAAGAGTGAAATAATTCCTGGAATTATCACCAAAAGTGAAAGGGCAAAGTACCAATTTTTGTATTTAATAATATTCATATTTTTCCTGTGTGTTTTCCTTTATATTTCTCAACCGGATATTTTTTTTCATTTTTTTTCATCTTTTCAGGAAACATTTTTTTAATATCTATTTTATAATCATAACTCATAAGTAAAATCCAAAAAAGCACATCACATAATTCTTCTCCAATTTCTTTTTTATGTGTATTTATGTATTCTGTCAATTCATTGTCACGTCTCCATTTAAAGTGTTCGGACAATTCTCCTACTTCTGAAAGCATTGCAATCATGTCATCTTTTGGACCATGGAACTGCTTCCAATTCCTATCGTCTCTATATTTTCTAACTAATTTTGTAAACTCATCTATGCTATCCATAACTTTAAACGCTAAACTGTAAATACCAAACTGTAAACTTTAAACTCCAAACTGTAAACGCTAAACTCTAAACTACTAACTACTCTCTACTTGTGTCTATAAAACATTCTCAAAAATGTCCTTGTTACAGCAATTGCCGAAAACATAGAGACCAAGACTCCAATGGCTAGTGTTAGGGCAAAGCCTCTGACAATTCCCGTCCCAAATTTATACAAAACAGCACTCGTAATAAGAGTTGAAATATTACTGTCTCTTATTGAAGTCCATGCTCTTGAAAAGCCTAATTCAAGTGCCGCCTCTTTTGATTTCCCGTCTCTAATTTCCTCCTTCATTCTCTCAAAAATTAAAATATTTGCATCAACCGCCATTCCAATAGAAAGAATAAATCCTGCAATACCGGCAAGAGTCAGTGTAACCGGAATTAATTTAAAAATCGCCAGTGTAAAAAGAGTATAGAGAAGGAGTGCAAAGCTTGCTACTACTCCCAATCCGCCGTACAAGGAGACCATAAAGATAACAATAACCAAAAATCCAAGTAGCCCAGCAAAAAGACTTCTTTCCAAAGATCCTTGTCCGAGTGTTGCACCAATTGTCTGGACTTGAAGTACAGACATTGGAATAGGAAGCGCTCCTGAGCGAAGCTGAATTGCCAATTCATTTGCCGTTGCCGAGGTGAAATTACCGGTTATTACAGCACTACCATTTGGAATTACTTGATTTACAACAGGAGCCTCAAGTATCGCCCCATCCAAAACCATTGCAACTTGTTTGCCGACGTTTCTCGAAGTTATATCTGCGAATTTTTTCGCTCCATCACTTGTAAAAGTAAGCTGTACCTGAGGAGCACCCGTATTATTGTCAAACACCGAAGCAGCATCCTGCAAATCTTTTCCGGTTAATGTAGTCTGTTTAACCATATTTCCGTAGAGTTGAATAGGGACATTTTGTGAAAGTTGTGCAGAAGTTGTTGCAAGCTCCCAAAAAGTAAGTTGCGCTGTTGTCCCAACCAAAGAAATTGCCTCATCCGAGCTAACGCCAGGCAATTCCACCCTCACCCTTGATTCTCCATTTACCTCTTCCGTCTGAACAACCGGTTCCTTGACTCCTGTTAAGTTAACACGTCTTTCAATAACCGCTCTTGCCGATTCAATGGCATTTGCTTGCTGAGCCTGAGGAATCCCTTTCATATCCGCCTTTAGGGTAATACTTGTCCCTCCTTCTAAGTCCAACCCCCGAACAAATGAAAATTCTTTATCTATTTTAAATGACCCAAGACTCAATTTAAGTTGTGAGCCCGGGAAATAAAGTTGGGTCGCTTTTTTGGACCAAGGAAGCTTGACAGGTTTTGAAGATATGGGAAAAGTGGGCACATCTATAAAGATTGCCACAATTGTTAAAAGAATAATAAACCAGAAAAAAAGGCGTGGTTTTTTCATGAAAGCATAGCTTCTTCATCTCCCAGAAGCATAATTCTTGATCCTGCCAATACTTTCTCAATAAATGGATCGTGTCTGCTTTTTCTAAAATCAAATTCTTCCTCAGTCATTACAGTGTAGTTAATTTCTGTACTCAGTCTTGCTTCCTCATTTCTAACAATTACTGCAACTTCAGGAAGTACAATAGTCCCAACCATCAAAAAATCTACCTCTTCGGGATTTTTGGGAAGTCTCCTAACAAATTTTCCTGAAATAAAAGCATATTTTATTTTACCCAATTTTGCCCTATTCTTTATTACTTCACTTCCCAGACCTGTCAATTTGGCTGCAAGTCTAATTAAGTCAAAATAAAATGGGTAATTTTTTGAGAGGAAATAATATACTCTATTTGCCCTTTTTTCTTTATTTAGAATTCCGTGTCCTTCCAAAAAAGAGAGCTCACGTCTTACAGCATTTATTTCATCACCTGTACGTCTTACTAATTCTCTAACATGATACATTTCATAAGGACTAGCAAGAAAAACATTTAAAAGTTTTATACGTGATTTTGAAGTTATAAAATCTGCTAACATATTCAATTTTTCCTAGTGTACTACTTTTTTACTCGTTTGTCACTATTATTCTCAAACAAAAAATTGTCATATTGATACTTACTTTTGAATTTAATTTTCATCAACAAGCACTAACAATACAACAATTACTTTACTGTCACTTCCCCATCTAAAGGCTGTGCTTCAAACCATATAAGCCCTCTGTCAAAAATAACAGGTGAGCCATTTTGATTATAGACAAGCGTCCTAGAGGTTCTACTTGCCTTTTTCCATGTTCCTATTGTTTCTTTTCCGTCCATAAAGATAAGTGCTTTACCACTACCTATATTGCCATATTCCTGATGCTCATTATTCATATATCCGTCATTAACCTGAGAGACTTTCATAAAAAGAACAACAACATTTTTCGCTGTCAATTGCTTTTTTGTATTTAAATCTATATGAGGTTGTCCCCCGTTATTTCTTTTATATACGTTATTTGTGCTGTCATAAATCCAATCGACCGCATAATTAGGATCTCCCCAGAAATCTAGATGAATTATTTGGCTTGTTGGTCTGGCAGATTTTGCTGCATCATCTTTAAAAGTATATTTAACAAATTTTGTGTCCCAAGCTTCTCCTTCTTTATCAACATTTGTTAGACCGCGTGTTTTGGCGATACTCCATAATTTGGTAGTAGTAGAGACCATTGTATGTTCTGTAGCAACATCATGACCAAGTCTATTATAATCCCTCCAATAAGTTGGAAAGCCTATGGCAAATTGATTAAGATCGTTATAAGCATCCCAACCAAGGTCTGTAATAAGCCCTAGTGCATCCGCCGGGCCAGGAGTATTCGCACCCCCTACGTGAGCGTACAATGGGTTAGATCCATACTCAGAAACCCAGTTAACATAATAAACCCTTGCCGAGCGAACAGGAGCAACTTCTTGAGCATCCTGACAATAGAAGATTGCAAGAAAACGAGTAATACCTCCTTCTGCAACTGCTTCGTATACAATATCTGCGCT
>DASVCQ010000141.1:0-3285 GCA_036381535.1 Patescibacteria group bacterium
TGCAATAAATAATATGAATGATAAGATTCCTGTTTTGTTAGCATCCACTGAGAGAAAGGTTAGAGAATTCACTTACCTAATTAAAAAAAGTGATTTTATTGAAGAGCCTTTTAGTATTAAAATATTTTTTTCAAAAATAGCTGAAATGAGCTTTGTGTGAGCTTAGTCACTGCAAATTTTTCTTTTTTAATATATAAAATAGATGTTCTTTAATAGTAAATAAATATGCGCCCGTAGCTCACTAGACAGAGCACATTACTTGTATGCAAATGGACTAAAGTCTATAGAAAAATAAGCAATGAGACGGAAGTGAGAGGCTCCCCGAGCGCACAATATGTGGGTTGCTAGTTTAACAGCAGAATAGTTTTCCGTAAAAAGAAAATAGACTTGAGTCCGACTCTCAAGCGACCCGTAGAGAAAGTCTTCCTGAAATGGAGGACTTTTTTTATAATCATTTTTACTTTAAACTCCACAAATCTTTTGTTAATTGTTTTTTCCCCCATTTAGTAGTAAATTGAAGAAATGAAAAAAGCATTTTTATTTGATATGGATGGGGTACTTGTAAACAGTGAAAATACATGGCATAAATATGCTTCTGATTTTGCAAGTAAATTATACGGTGAAGAAATTTTATCAAAAATTGGCGACACAACAGGTCTAACAGTTGAACATGAGTATGAAATTGCAAAAAGTTATGGATTTAAAATGAACCTTAATGAATTTTATAAAAAGTATGATGAAGAAGTTAAAGGCATTTATGAAAAAACAGAAATTGTCCCAGGACTGGAATACTTTGTAAAAAATTTGAAAGAAATAGGTTTTGTAATTGGAATAGTCAGCTCCTCAAGAAGGCCTTGGGTAAATATAGTTTTAGAAAAAATTGACAAACCCCAACTTTTTGACTATAGTCTTTCACTTAGTGAATCAAATATTCCATCCAAACCAAGTCCCAAAGGATATAAAAAAGCAATGTCGGATTTGGGAGTAAATCCTTCCACAACTTTTATTTTGGAAGACTCAAATTCCGGAATTACTGCGGGGAAAAAATCTGGTGCATTTACAATTGCTTTTACACAATTTTTAGTGCCCGGATATAAGCAAATTCGAGCAGATGCAAAAGCAGCTTCTTTAAGTGAAGTACTAGAAATAGTAAAAGAAAAGCTCAGAAGCGAAGTGAAGATTATTTGAGTTATTGACCCTTTTGGTATAATGTCTCAAATGGAGGAGGAAGTACAAGTTAGGTGGTATTTGCGCCCGAGTATAATTGGTGCTGTTGTCTTAACAATAATTGGCTTTTTTGTAGTACTAAATAGTACAAGTGTTTTATCGCTATCAGCAAAAAAAGAAGTGCTTGCTGCCAAAGAAATTCCGACACCGACAAAGGCTCCGACTCCGACAGTAACTCTTACTCCAACCCCGACAGAAATTCCCACACCGACTCTTACCCCGACCCCAACAGCAACCCCAACCGCAACGCCGACACCAATGCCAACTGCCAATCCTGAAGACACGTCCAATTGGGATAGACTTTCACAATGCGAAACGCACGGAAATTGGAGCGATGATACAGGCAATGGCTATTACGGCGGTCTGCAATTTAGTCAGTCTTCATGGGAAGCAGTAGGCGGTAGTGGTAATCCTGCCGCAGCGTCAAGAGATGAGCAAATTCTTCGTGCCAAGACGCTTTTTGACAGAGAAGGATGGGGTGCATGGGGTGAGTGCGCTAGGAAAGTTGGACTGTATTAGTATTAAGTATATGAAATTAGTTTTCAGCTCCTAGCAAATAGTATTTAGTATTTTGTATTTGGTATTTAGTATTAGAAATCGGTTATCAGCTACTAGTTTCTAGCTTGCTAGTTCTCATATTTGAGCCCTTCGGCATATTTCTCAGTGAGCTTTTCAAACTGCTCAGGGTAAACCAAGTCGAGAAGTTCATTTTGTCATTCTGTATGGGGGAGGAAGTTGGAATCCGGATATTTAAAACTATTTTCTTTTTTTTGGTTTTTTGCCAATCATCATAGCAAAAGCAACAGCAGCATTGGCTAAAAAGATGTAAAAGGGGTAGGAAAGCAAAATAATATCAATTTTTCCAACAGCAATCATAGAGAGTATACCTGCAACTGCAACAAGTACCCAAGTAATAAATGTTTCACTTTCTGGATCTTCATAGGCTTTTTGGACAGTGAGCACTGTACCTATACTGTCAATTCCGATAATTATATAGAGAGCAACTGCAGGCTCTTTTGTAAAATACCAAAGAATAAGTCCAATACCTGCTGCAGCAAGCGCTAATAAATCTTTTTTTACCAAACCTCCGACACCGTATTTGAGCGATAATATAAGCACTATGCCAAGTCCGCATGTTTCTATACCGGGAAGCCATAAAGAATTTGATGCTCCTTTTGCAAGCTGAGAAAAGAATGCTATAGCTGTTAGAACAAACCAAATAAGCCAAGAGGCTCTTTCGGGTTGGGTTGTCTTTTTAATTACATCAATTATGTAGGGGATATATGCCGATACACTTATTAGCCCTGATGCAATTCCCAAAATCTCTAACATATTTTAAGTATATCAGAAAAAAAGCTGTTACTTTGATTTTGTCATTGTACTAATGAAGAGTTTGGAAAGTCATTTTTCATATAGAAAAATGTTATCTTTTGATTTGACTAATTTCCAGTGCTTAAAAGGGAAGTAATTTAGGAGGACACGACTTCCGGGCGTGAGCTCGTCCATTAACTTTTTCTCAAGCCTTCCCATGATTGTGGGCATGGGGTAGCAACAAATAATAGAATATTTTGAAAGATCTTCAAACCAAAAATCTTCTTTCAAAAAATTAATATGCACATTTTCTTTGGTTGCATTTTCGCGGGCAAGACTAAAGAGTTTGTCATCTAATTCATATGCATCAACAGATGCTCCTTTTTTAGCAAATGCAATCGCGATTCTTCCGTCTCCAGTCCCCAAATCTGCAACTTTTTCCCCAGGTTTTATCTTTGAAAGCTCTACCATTGCTTCAACTCTATATCTACTTGTTGTGAAATAGGGGATATATGGAATATTCACAGGATAATTGTATAGCAACAGGCAAGTAGTATCCAGTATCTAGTATATAGTATTTTGTATTTGGTATTTAGTATTAGAAATCGGTTATCAGCTACTAGCAAATAGTATTTAGAATTTAGTATTTAGTATTTAAGTATTGTAACTTTTTGTGCTTGGAGAACAATATAGCAATATTTACTTTAAAAACTTTATAAACTTTACGAACTTTAAAAACTTTATAGC
>DASVCQ010000142.1:0-8089 GCA_036381535.1 Patescibacteria group bacterium
TTTGCCTTGTTTTATGGTATCATTACCTAACAGGCAAAGCAATTTTGCATTTTGCCTTTTGAATTTTTAATTAACTTATGGCACTTGTTTGTATGAATTGCGGAAAAGGCGTCCAATACGGGCATAACGTCAGTCACGCAAAAAATAGAACCAGAAAAGTCTTTAAACCTAATTTGCACTCTGCAAGGGTTAAGATTGGCACAACCATGAAAACAGTAAGACTTTGTACAAAATGTCTTAGAATGGTAAAAGAAGCGACAAAAGCAGAGATAGTTTCTCCAAAACCAGTAACTACCGCGTAAGACCAATTAATCCATAAGACTTTCTAGTTATTCTTCTATTAATTTTTCTATGAAGTCCTTTTCTTCGGGGTAGCCATTTAGAAAATCATTGTAGCTTTGCGGTTTTTTCCCTTCCACTTGGATTTTATCTTCCGGCAGAAATTTAATAATTTTTCCCTTGAGTTTTCCTTCAGAAGTATAGCGGGTCCAGACCGTTGGCCAGGGGAAGTAAGCTCGAACTTTTCTTTCAAAGAGTTCGGGGTTTGTAGTCAGTAGTTCATCAAAATCAATAAAGCCTGTTTGCTTTGTCAAATGGGGAAGAGTGTAGGTTGCTTTGGAATGGTCTTGTGGAGTCGGGTTAATTTTACCCTCTAAATACTCCGGCAAAACTTTTTTTAGAAGATCTGTGCCTTCTTTAAAAAGTCTTGGGTAAAGTGTGGCAGATGTATCGTCCGGTTTTATTTCTGAAGTAATCTGTCCGATGAGCGGACCGTGGTCTAATTCTTTATCCAAAAGCATAATGCTTATGCCGGTTGTTTTTTCCCCGTTTAAAATTGCAGAGAGTCCGGGGGTTGGACCACGATACTGCGGAAGCAGGGAAGGGTGGATATTGATAATGCCTTTTGGAAAGAGATCAATAAGGTTTTGGGATATAAGAAGTGAGAAATCAGCAAGAATAGCGAATTTTAATTTCCAATTTTCAATTTTCAATTTCCAATCAATGTTCCAATTTTCATCCCTAAAATTTTTAATTGAAACGTAAGAAATGTTGTTCTCAATGCAATATTTTGGAACGGCATCAGTTGGATTTTTTTCCGTTGTAATAACCAATTTAAGATCGTAGTCTTTATTTAAAAATTCAATAATAGGGAGCACGTATTCTGACGCACCGAAAAAAATAGTGGGAAAGTTATAATTCATAAGTCAAAAATCAAAATTTTAAGTTTAGTACGTAAGTTAAATTAAAAAAATTCTTTAATTTTAAATTATATTTTGCCTTTTGCTTTTTGAATTTAACTTTATATTTCAACTGGGTCGAAAATATCTTGTCCGTCTTTGTCTTTTCTGGATTTGTAGAGCTCTCCTTTTTGCTCAAGTACTCGTCTTGGGAAAAGAATTCCTTGCAAATGGTCGTATTCATGCTGAAGAATGGTTGCATAAAAACCTGAGAAATATGCGTCGTGATGCTCTCCCTTTTCATCCATCCATTTTAAATGTACCTTACTCGCTCTTTTGACTGTTCCCCAAATAATTTTTAAAGATAGACATCCTTCCAATTTTTGTCTCTCTTTTTTTGCTTGCGCTTCATCTTTTTTCTTTTTTTTCTTTTCAGGCATTATTTCAAGGGAGGGATTTATATAAATATCAAAAGGTGCCTCAGCATCAGGTTTGACAACAAAAATTTGGAGAGATTTTCCAACCTGAGGTGCAGCAAGACCAATCCCTTCAGGATCTTTTTGGGCAACCAAAGTCTCTTTCATGTCCTCAATAAATTTGAGGATAGACTCATCCAACTTTTCTATATGTTTTGCTTTTTGGGACAAAACTTCACTTGGTGCCTGAACAACAGGAAGTATCATGGCTGTAGTATATCATATCTTATGTAAAAATAGGATATTTACATTATCAAGCTACTTAACGTACGATTTTATTATGAATGGAAAAAGGATAGATTTTTTAGTTATAGTCATTCTGACAATTCTTGATTTTATCTATGGATATGTTACGAGAGATACATTTTTTGGAAAACCTACAATTGTTGGAATTATGGCTCTTCTTCCTGCGATAATTTATTTGGGTATTAGAAAAAAGAAAAATTGGAAAAAAATTGCAATTGCTACACTTGTTTTTGGAATTTTATTTGGGTTTATTTTTGAATTTAGAGTGGAATTTACCCGGACATATGTAGTCCCTAGTGCATTAACACTTTTCCCTTCGTGGTTTGGATTTTTCCAGCCAGATATTTTGGTCGGGCATGCAATGATGGCTTGCTTTACTATTGTTTTTTACGAACATTTTATAGAAAGGGATAGAGACCCTCATATATCAAAAAATTTAATTTATGCGGTACTTCCCGGGATATGTGCGGCTGTTGTTATGATTTTTGCCTTCTACTTTAGGCCATCCCTTTTGAGCCGTGGGGGATATACGTATTTTCATATGGGACTAGCAGCAATTATTCCGCCAATCCTACTAGGATTTTTTCAACCCAAATTTATTCGTAATATGGTTGAGACAACATTTTTTTTCTTTTTCCTTTGGATGGCGTATGAAATATTTGCAGTAAAACTTGGCTATTGGATTTATCCGGGAAATAATTATATTGGCAGGATTTTTATTTTCGGCATCAACTTTCCTATAGAAGAAATGTTATTTTGGATGCTTTTTTATGCTGCAAGTCTTGTGTCATACTATGAACTTTTTGTAGATGCACATAGTAGCAAAAAGACAGTAAGTAAAAAAAGAAATAGAAGATGAATTTCATCGAATTTATTTGGAATTTTCCGTATATACGTTGGCATATATGTTTTATACTTTTGCCTTCAATTGTTATATGGCTTTTCTACTGGAGATATCTTATCCGTTATAAAAAAACTATTCTTTTTATAACTCTTATTGGGTTTCCAGGTGCGTTATTTGCCGAGATTTTGGGATCAACAATACTTCGTATTTGGTATTACAATCCAGCCCAACACCTAGGACCTTTTATATTGGGTTTACCGCTTGGTGAATATATATTTATGTTATTTTTCCCTCAATTTTTTGTGAGTTTGCTGCTTATAGTTAGAAAGGAGTTATATAAATAAATGGAAAAATTTCTTTATTTTGCTTATAACATTTTTATATTCACTCCCGTATTTGCAATTCTTTTTAAATTTTATAAAAAACACATTACAAAACATTTATCCTTTATCTTAGTGGCAATTATCATCGGATTTTTATATGGGCAAGTAACGGATTCAATGGGGATTATGTGGCAGGCTTGGATATATGATCCTCACAAAACTCTTGGATTTTTTGGCTTGGGGGAGGACATAGACACAATTATTTTTGGAATTGGTGTATCTTCTTTTTTTGCGATTATGGTTACAGTATTTGCGCAAAAGGAAGAAAAGAAAAAGTCATTTTGGAAAATATAAAATAAAACGACAATAAAAATTGCCGTTTTATTTATTTGTGAAAGCATAAAGATTATTTTGCTTTCTTTGCCTTGACTACTTTTTTAGCCGGTTTTTTAAGAGCTTCCAAATCTTTTTTTGTTGCAATTCCAAGCTGATCTATAACTTTACTTAATTCACTTACAACCTTGCCTCTAACGTGTTTTTTCTTCGCTTCAAGTTGTGATTTTACTTTTTCAACGGCAGCCCTTCCTTCTTTTGTTGAGACTACTTTATTTCTTTCCAAAACATCAATTATCTCATCTGTTGCACCTTTTGTAAGGTAAGCAAGACTTGATCCAAGAAGTACTACCTTTTCAACTAATGAATCTTTTGTTGTTTTTTTTGCAGTTGCCATTTATTTCACCCCCTCTCCTTTACCAAAAAGCGTAGCAATAATCATAAAAAAAAGCAATGGAGTGCCGAGTGTTATAAAGGGTCTGTAGTCAGAATTCATAACAAAAGGTGAGTAGATAAAAGGAAGTGAAATAAGGATTGATGAAAAAGCCATAAGTATACTTTTTGAAAGAGAACCCCGACTTGCTCCTGTAAGATTTGCTTGGATTTGGGTTAATTTGCCGCTTGTAATAAGTTGTTCTAATTCTTCAAGAGTTTGGGGTAATTTTTTGCCTGCCTCAACTAAATCAAGCATTCCTTGATACAAAACTTCTTTTGAGATATTGGACGAGATAGCTTTTGTTACGTATTTCTCAACCTCGGGTTTCATTAAATCAACTAAAGGCTCTTTAAGACCTATTTGGCCTGCAACAAAATCTACTTGTCCGATTGTTTTTATGGCAAGAAGTACACCCGGACTCCAAGTCATATTGTATCTTTGAGCAATTCCCAATGCTACCAAAATAAAATGATTCATGCTGATTTTCCCGCTTGAGTCTTCGTGTAATTTATGAAGCTCAAGTGACAAGTCTTCTTTTAGACTTCCCATTTGCACAGAGGAGAGAGGCTCACTAACTAAAGTCATAACTGCCTTGAGAAGTGCTTCTGGATCATTTTCAACTAAGGCAAGCATGGTGAAAATAAGTTCTGTATATTCCTCATTGTCCAGTGTTCCGATAATCCCAAAATCAACAAAAGCAACCTTATTATTTTTCTGAACAATTATATTGGCAGGATGCAAATCTCCGTGGAAATATCTATCCATGAATGCTTGTTTGGCAATTGCTGAGATTGTCCTTTTAATTAAAAGATCTGCATTGTATTTTTCAGGGGTTTTCAAATCATAAAGTGAAGTTATATTTTTGCTTTTCATTTCATTCAAAATTTCATTTAAAGTACGCCCTTCCAAAAATTCCATAGTAATCAATTTTTCCGTAGTGTATTTCCAGTAGACGATAGGGATAGTTATCCCATCAAGAGATTCCATATTTTCTCTGAATTTATCAGCGCGTCGTCCTTCTACCTGAAAATCAAGTTCATTTAATATCCAGTCCATGAATTCTTTGTATAAATAATCAAATTTTATTCCATGGCCTCCGAATATAGAATTTAAAAGTGGTGCTAGCAATTTAAGAACAGACAAATCTTTCTTAATAATTGCTTGAATATTTGGTCTTTGCAATTTTACTGCTACTTTTTTGCCGTTATGAAGTACTGCCTTGTGGACCTGACCGATTGATGCTGTAGCAATCGGCTCTTCTTCAAAGGATTTGAAAACTTCAGTAAAGGGAAATTTTAATTCTTCTCTAATTATTTCTTTGACAATGCCTGCAGGAATTGCAGGCTCGTGATCTAGTAAATTTCTAAGCTCATTTGAGAATTCCTGCCCGACAATATCTGGTCTTGCACTCATCATCTGGCCGAATTTAATAAATGTGCTGCCCAGCATTTGTAATTTCTCTCTAAAATTAATTGCGGCTTTTTTAAAGGCGGGGGATTCAGGATTATTTTTGTGAATAACGACTCTTATACTTGCCGGAATAAGAATGGATGCTATAAAAATAAATCTTTTGAAAGACTCCATATTATTACTATAACAAGTGGGAAAAATTTAAACAATGATTAGGCTTAAATAGTTTTTTATTCTTCTTTCCATGAGTGGAGAGTATCGTTAATCTTTAAATTATCTTGCGGGTCAAAATTCTTGGTAATAAAATGCATTGTATCAACAGCTTCTTTTTCAAGCTCCGGATTTGTAACTTGACCATTTTTATCTATTGCCAATTGATGATCATATAACGCAAGTGCGTAATAAGCATCACGGTAATCTACTTTGAGTCTTATGGTGTCTTTCAGAGTGGATGCTGCTTTTTCAAGTTGTCCTGCCTGACCATACAAAAGTGCCATATTGTAGCTTACTTTTGCATCAGTTGGGGCAAGTTGGTGAGCTTTCTCAATTGCCTCAACCGCAAATTGGAGATACCTTGGGTCAATTTGAGAAAGAGTGTACATAACTCTAACTCGTGTTTTCCAGAAAGTAATTATATTGGGATGATTTTGTACCAAATTGTTGCTGGTCTGAATTGCTTCTTGAGCAAATTTTTGTCCGTTGGCTGTATCTTTTTGCTGATAAAGTGCTGCTGCCAAAACAGCGTCATTTATGGATAATTCATCTGCAAAAACAGGCTCTGATGGACGTGTAGCAACTGCATCATGAAGATAAGAATAAGCAGCTTGATATTCATTTGCGTGGTCATAATTTTGACCTAAGGCATATGAGGTATCTGCAAGCCAAAATCTGAGCAAAACTATTAAGAAATAAGAAAGCGCGATTCCAATTGCTCCCAAAATAATCCATTGAAGCTCATTGGTCTTTTTGTGTTCTTTTTGTGACTGGGGCATAATAAGTACTTTCTCAGGATCCAAAATATTTGTTATGGCAAATAAAAATGCTGGTGTTAGGAAAAGAAGAAGATTCATAATAACAACCGAAAATCCGAAGAAATTAGTAACAAGAATCGAGATATATCCTGAAAAAAGACCAATTGATATTAGTTGTAGATTGTGAGGTTTGGTAAGTAAATTGTTTTTATTTTCCTCAATTGACTCATTTTTCCCAAAAGCCAAAATAAATAGTTTTTTGCCCATAACCCAAATAGCAAATCCAAGCATTGCCATGTAACTACCAAATCCCAATGCACCTGTTGTTGCCATGTAATTTAGATATTCATTGTGTGCTTTATTGTAGAGATAATCCCACTCGGAGGTAAGATTGTGCCCTGCAGGACGGTACTGATAGTAGGCATAGGCGAAAGTTTCAACTCCTGTTCCTAAAATTGGGTTGTGAAGAAAAATATCCCATGCTCCTTGCCAAACAAAAAGTCTTATCTTACCTGAGTCTGTGCCGCCAAATTCCTGAGCGGGTAGTGCAGATGATGTAGGTTGAGTTGGCTCTGCCTGTTGAGTCTTGGGGGCTGTTTTGGGAGCAAATAAATTAGCTACTCCACTTGGTGTAAAGAATGAAAGTTGAGAAAAAGGAGAGCCGGTAAAAAATGTTATGACAAGATATATTAGAATAAGACTTAATGCAGGCCAAGTATTTTTTAAGAAATTATTGGGTTTTTTGAGAAAATTCAGATGGGCTCTTTGTGTGAGTGCATAATATAAAAAGAAAATAAAAAATGCTACGGCAATTCCCACAAAACCAGACCTGGCTTTTGTATAAAGAAGATCAACAAAAAATAGCGTGCTGGCTGCAAAAAATATAATTGAGAGTAAATATTTTTTAGCTTTGGTATAGATTAAGGCAAGTGCTGATGTAATTGGAAGAATATATACCAGCAAAGCTGCTAGCCAATCTGGCTGACCCATTGTTGAGAAAATTCTAACTTTTGGCTGAAATGCATCTGTCCAGCAGGAGACATCAAAGGTACCGCGAAATACCAGACAAGTCGGATCGTAACCAAAATGTGAGGGTAGTCCCCAAAGTGCGACAAAGAGAACTGATGATATAAGGACTAAAATATTTTTTAGATAGTCTTTCCATGCAATATTTGTAACAAATGCGTAATACAAAAATGCATAGGTTATTAGGGACAAAAATCCACCGTTAAATCTACTGTAATAACCCCAAATTGACGTATGAACATCCATGGAAAAAATAGTTGATAAAAATTGGGAAATTATGAATACCAAAATAAAAATATCAAGAGGGGTGCGTTGAATTTTTACTTGTTTTTCCAAAACCATTTTCCCAATCCATGCGGCTGCAATAACAAGTGCAAACCCAAAAGTAATCCACATTTTATTAAATTCAAAAAGCTCGGAGGTATTACCGGTAAAAACAATTGGAACTAAAAAGAAGATACCGTAAAATGACCAACGGATAAGAAAGTTAAGAAAAGAAAGCATAATATTAATTCAAAATGCAAAATGCAAAATTCAAAATGCAAAGTGCAAAATTCAAAATTGAAAAGCGAAAGTGTGAATTTAAAATCTAAACTTGTACTTTTAACTTTTGCCTTATGATTTTTGAATTATCATCATCGTAGCATATTGGAAGTTTGCTCTCAAGGTGGTAGAATGAAGGGTAAGTCAAAGCTCAAAATTTAAAAGTCAAAATTAAAAGTTTGAATTTAAAATTTTTACTTATTTTTTAACTTATGCCTTTAATTTTTTGATTTTAAATTTTGAATTTTAGCTTTAGATTTTAGTATTAAATTTTAAATTTTGAATTTTAGCTTTAGATTTTAG
>DASVCQ010000143.1:0-2931 GCA_036381535.1 Patescibacteria group bacterium
AATATTTGGATAGTCCCACTGTTTGGGTTGGACTATAGATTCCATAGTGTGCTGAAAAGGCTTTGGAAAGATAGACAAGTCAAAAATGGGTGGAAGTGATTGAGCACTTGTTATATAAAGGCCATAATTGGATTCAAATTGCGGAATTTTTTCTACCATTCTTGCTGCTTGCTGAACGCTTGCGATACCAGCCCACATTGGGACAAATCCTGCCAAAGATTCAAATTCCGATTGTTCTTTGTGAACATAATCGTAATCATAAAAAAATCCTTTTTCTTCATTCCAAAAAATCTGCATATTATTTTTCCTAGATTCTGCGACGTTGTGCCAAAACTCCTCATCTTTTTGGTTGTTAAGAATTTTAGATGCTCTTGCAAAATCACTCTCATATTTATAAAGAAATGAATTCAAATCTACTGCCAGGAAGTCATTGCAGCGATTATAAAATCTGCTTGTCATATCCCATCCTGACTCTTGTTCGGACGGCTGAGGATAACCAATATCTCGGTTACCATATCTGTTGAGTTGGTATTCTGGTACTAAATGGTTATAATCAGTCGGAAGAAAACTTACAGGGCTTTGCCAAACGTCTTGATATTCTTCTTTGGCTACTTCTATATGAGACCTAAGCCAACGTTTTTTTCCATGGAAGATACGTTTTATTTTATGTGTTATTTTTTTATCTCTTTCCAGGACAGAATATGCGTCAAAAATCATTGAGGTAAAAAATGGCGGTTGGGAGCGACCGAGACTTTCAGGATGTGAAAAATTAGGAATAATATGATGTCTCTTGAATAAGTAAACAAAATTTTCAATCATAGAAGGGATTACCCATTCATTTCTGGTTTGGATAAGTCCTCTGAAAATAAAATAAGTATCCCAGTAAAAAATATAGCGGTATTTGCTGTTATTTGGGACAATGGCAGCATATGGTACTTCCAAAATGTCATGCTCGGTTTTGGTGTTTTTTCCGATAAGCATTCTGACACTATCAACAACCTGTTTTCGTACTTTGTGTCTCCTTGGCATTAGAATTATTTTTTCCCAATAACTGTCTATATAATCAAGAGTTTTTTGAAGTTTTTGTGGGTCAATTTGAAGCTCTATCATTTCTCTAGCTTGCCAGTCTGAGAGAATTTTGTCAACCCCCTTCCCTACTTTATTGTATATCTTGAAATAAGGCTATTTCTAAAGATTTTTTTTTGCTAGATTGGCTTTTTGTCCAGGCCTAAGAGAAAGCCGGTAAATTTGACTACAATATGAAGAATTAGTCCGAGTGTAAGTCCAGTAATAATTATTGATAACGGTAGTTTTACAAATATCAACAAAACCACAAGGAGTCCTATTATCCAGTCTATTTGGTCAAACGGTATCCAGGTATGACCCGCAGGAATTCCAAATTGCCTCTTTGCAAAACTTTTTATCAGGTCACCTCCCAGTGCCCCTATGCCAAAAAGAAAGCCAAAATACCAAGGAAGTGAATTATATGCGATGATGTTTAGACTTACAAAAAAAGCATATCCTGCAAGCATTTGCTGAATTAAAAAAGCGACTTCTCCTAAAAGTATTCCTATAAAAAGGCCTCGTATTGTCTTGTTATCCCCAAATAGTCTTTTGCCTCTAAAAGACTTTGACATGTCAATTGGAGACTTAAGAAAGTTTGGGAAAAGTTTGGCAGCTATGGGAGGGGCCATATTGCTTATTGCACCCGGAAGTCCCAACCAGATGGTTTGAAGTAAGAGTAAAAGCAGCAACATGAATTTATTATACAAGAAAAAGTTCTACTTGACTTCCCTTTCTCCACGTCGCAAAATATAACTAAAGAGTAAATAGGAATTACTAAAATTAGATAACTTATTATTTTTTTATTTACTTTTTAATATTTTACTTTTCTGTCCTATGTCTGATATCTCACAATACGTTAATGAAACCCTTGGTGAAGACAGCTCTTCAGAGGATGTTCATCTAGAACAGCCCTCAGCAGATAACAACATCTCCCCTGCTCTTTTTGCATTTATAAATGATTTTTTGGACTATTTGTCTGTTGAGAGAAATTGTAGCAAGCTGACAATCCGTGATTATAGGCATTATCTGGAGACTTTTGGTGAGTGGTATAGCACAACCCATCCTAACAAAAGTATCCAGGATTTGGATGTCCCAACTGTCAGGAAATTTAGAGTTTTTCTTGCCTCAAGAATAGATGAGCATGGGTTGACGCTTAAGAGGGTTACGCAAAATTATTACGTTATTGCTCTTCGCTCCTTTCTTAAATTCCTAATTAAAAATGATATCAAGACTTTGGAGCCGACCAAAATAGACTTACCAAAGACTGAGTCACGCAGTTTGAAATTTTTAGAAAGAGAACAAGTTGATCGTTTGGTTACATCTGTTGATACATCAAAAGAAGAAGGAATTAGAGACAGGGCTATTTTGGAATTACTTTTTTCAACAGGACTTCGTGTATCAGAGCTTTGTAAGCTCAATCACCAGCAGGTAAATTTGGACCGAGGTGAATTTGGAGTAATTGGAAAAGGAGGACGTGCACGTGTTGTCTTTATTTCAGACCGCGCGACTGAATGGATCGGAAGATATATGTCCGAGCGAAAAGACTCATATAAGCCTCTTTTTATCAGATATTCAGGATCAATTAGCGAGGATAATGGAGGAGAAAAAATGAGACTTACCCCCCGCTCCGTTGAGAGGATGGTTAAAAAATATGTGAAGTTGTCAAGGATACCTGTTGATGCATCTGTTCATACACTTAGACATTCTTTTGCGACGGATTTACTGACTAATGGTGCAGATTTAAGGTCTGTTCAGGAGATGTTAGGGCATAAAAATATAGCAACAACGCAAATTTATACACATATTACCAATAAGCATCTTAAGGATATTCATAAGCAATTTCATAGTGGGAATAAGGATAAGTAG
>DASVCQ010000144.1:0-22250 GCA_036381535.1 Patescibacteria group bacterium
CAACCAAAATTCCATCTCCTTCAGCTATCTTTTGAAAATTTGTACTAATAAAACCCGCTTTATCTTTATGACTAAATGTATCTTTAAAATGAGATACTTCAAAGTCATTTTTTGCTTTCATCATTTGTGCAGATACAGGAATTGTTACTACAAATCCTTTTTTCTCAAGTTTTTCTTCTATCTCTACTACTTCTTTATAGAAATTCATACTAGAGCATAAAAAAATCTTTTTCATATTATTTGTCTTCGGATGTGGTAATTTTTTTACCATTCTTACTCGTCCAATCAGTAAATCTCCACCATGTGGGAATAAAGACAAAGCGGACAAAATTTGGATCTTTTGATTTTTCCACTTTTTCAGGAAATTTGCCTAAATAAATTGAATTATAAATATCCACTTCATCATCATTCAAAAGTCTAGCAATTCCATCGGTTTGAAAAGTCCTCATATTATCCTCTGTTGTACCTACTACAAGAGTTGCTCTTACTTCTTTTTTCCCATACAACGGCTCTGATTTTCTATACACTTTATTTGTCTCAAAATAAAACATAAGAGGATCCGCGGAGGTAGCAAAGTGTACAGTTGCTGCGTGAGGAGACCCGTCCATCATTTCAACTGCCAAAACACATGTTCTTTGTAATTTTAGGTAATCTAAAATATCTTTATTCATATCACTATCTTGGTATAACGTATCCTAACACATCAAAATCAGGATGCCATATTTCAAGCATCTCAACCGAATCTTTTGCATCTCTGACATAGGGTGATTTTATGTGTTTTTCTCGATACTCAGAAAAATTATCAACTTCATAATCACCACATCCAACTTGCATTCTATAAGGGTCAACAATCCTCACGCCAATTGCAGTTATTTTATTGCCCTCAATCATTTCTGAGACATCAACATATAAATTTTTATCCGAGGCAAATGAAGACTTTGGTCCCTTCTCTGAAATAGTTTTATAGAGGTAATCATACTCATCCAAATAATGTGGGAAAACTTTTAATATACTAACTGGCAAAACTTCTCCTAGCACTTTTTCAGAAAGCTTTTGCAGCTCAACAGTAAGATAATTCCAAACTTTTTGTAAATCTTCATCACTAATTATCGGGCTAAATCTATAAAGCTTATTCATATCAAGTATTATCCCAAACTGCCCAGGAAAATTCAATAATTTCCTAGGCAGTAGTTATTTAAATCCAAGTTATTCTTCAACAACTTTTGCCATTTTATTAAGTGAAGTACTCCAACCTTCCTCCATTCTAGATGCAATCATTGCATCATGCTCTTTTTCAGAAGATGGGATATAGACAATTGAAAGTTTTGTTTTATTCTCTTCTATTTCTTCAAATAAAACAGTTACTGTCATTTCACTTGGCATCCCCTC
This sequence comes from Patescibacteria group bacterium, assembly GCA_036381535.1. Lineage (GTDB taxonomy): Bacteria > Patescibacteriota > Microgenomatia > Levybacterales > UBA12049 > DASQJJ01. The sequence goes on from DASVCQ010000144.1 coordinate 1,390, forward strand.
AGGCAAACCTTGTTCGGTAGGGCTTAATTTATTGCCTTCACTATCAGAAAAATAATCTGTTACAACTAATTTTTCCATAGGAACAATCTCTTTATAGACTCCGGCAGAATACATATCATTGTCAAATTGTGTACCCTTTGGACCATGCATTGCATATATATATTTTCCACCAACTTTGAAATCTACTTTTATGGAAGGCGCATAAAATCCTTCAGGTCCCCACCATTTTTTAACTAATTCAGGATCGGTCCATGCTTCCCAAACTTTATTTTTCGGTGCATTAAAAATTTTTTCAATAATTATTTTTTTATTTTCCATTTTTTTCACCTCCCATCTTAAATTCTTATTTTTTGAATAATTTATCCAGTCTGTCAAATCTTTCTTCCCATATTTTTCTATATTTCTCAAGCCACTTATCTAATTCTTTAAATTTTTGAGGCTTGAGTGAATAAATTCTTTGATTTTTTATAGGTGTAACACCAACAATCCCAGCATCCGACAAGACTTTTAAATGTTTTGAAGTTTGGGGTTGATTCAGTCTAAGAATTCCTGAGATTTCGTTAACTGTTTTTGGTGATTTGTATAAAAGCTCGACAATATTTAGTCTATTTTGCTCGGACAAAACTGAAAACATTTGTATATCCATGTAGATATATTACCACAGAGGAATATTCCTGTCAAGGCATATTATTTTGGCCTATATCTATTTGACTGGAAATTAACAAAGCGAATTAACTCAGAAATAAAATATGCAAAAAGTGCATATATGAGTAAAGCAACAATGGCTGAAATATCAAGGACAAATCCTCCACGAAGAACTGGGGACGGGAAGATATTTTGGAATGGATAAAGAAGGGTCCTGCTTATGTCATAAAGCCAGGCAATAAACGGCGCTGAAGGATTGGCTCCAAAAAGCTCAAAGACAATAGTTAAGATCAGAAACCCTTCAATAAGACCAAAAACGGTATCAATCAAAACCAAAACTAATCTTGACGTATACATCCTTATACCTTTTTATCACTCCTTCATAAGGAAGGGATCAAAAAATTGCAAGAATTGTGAAAGATAGTGTGTCATTCCATTCCAGGCATTGGCATCATTTCATGTACCTCAACGGTCGCGCCTTCCCTGTCTAAATGTGGACTCATTTTTGCAATCTCGAGTGCCTCATCCAGGTCTTCTGCTTGAATAACATTGTATGCAACAAATTCTACGTTCCCGGGCATTTCACCTTCTTTAGTAACGGTCATTGCATTACCAAGTGGCATACCTTTGTCAACCAATTTATCTCCAACTTTACCAAACCACTCAATCCACACACTCATTCCCTCTTTCATTTCCTCAGGAGTTGCATTTTGCATTTTTTCGCGAGTTTCTGTCGGAGCAGTGTATAAAAGTAAAAATTTTTTCATCGTTTCACCTCCTTTTCATTATATTTAAATCATATATTTTTATCGGATTATTTTCAAGGATATTCTAGAGAAAATCTTGGAGAATTTTTCTACACCTAATCAACATTTTCCTCAACTTCTTCTTTTGAGACAGGTTTTATAAATTGGAAAAGCGCAGCAATTCCGTATGCAAGAAAAAAATATACCAACATTCCTATCATTGTTGACCATTCAATTATATATATACCGTAAGTATTTGTTGTAATAATTCCTTGAAATGGATAAGCAAATGGATTTGTAATACTGTAAATAAAATATGTAAATCCATTATAAGGATTTGCGCCCAACCCTTTTAGAATAAGTCTAAATCCTAGGAGAATTTCAATAACACTTAAAACATACCAAATAATTTGATATGCTCTAAATATTGTTTTTTTCTCTCTTAGATTTTTTGGGTTATTTTCCTCTGCCGTATAGCTTGTATCAGTTTTTGATTTTTCATACATAATTTAATTTAGGCTATGCTTTGATGTATATGTTGTAGAAAGTCTGAATTTTGTTTTGTAAATTCGTCTTTTATAGCTTTATTTTCATCTGTAACTTCTTCTTTCAAATCTTCAAGTTCTTTTGAGAGGGCTGCGTTTTCTTTTTTTAATTTGTCTATAACACTTTGTGATCTTTTTAGTGCAGCATCTTTCCCATAAAGGACCATGAATGATGATACCGAATCAACCATACTTATTAACCAACTCACAAAGATTCCAAAAAGCATTGATCCTATTACAATTAAATATAAAGGTACACCAGCCAAAACATAGCTACCAAAAAGGATATGTACAATACCTGTATTCTGGGTAGCAAAATATGCAAGCCCTAAGCCGAAAATGATTAAGATAAATAATGCTAACATGAGAATATATTAGCTCTTTGTAGTTATATCCTTATAAAAAGACTGTAAGAAAAAAGAAAGAATTAATTATTTGTTGTATATGTTAGAAGAATATTTCCATTCTTAAATTCTCGTGATGATTCTAATTTAAATCTTGTTTTTTTATTTATGCCTGAAAAAAGAGGAGTACCCTGCCCTATGACAACTGGATTTATCATCAGACGCACCTCGTCCAAAAGCCCAAGTTGTAGCAAAGTTACACATAGATTATTGCTTCCAAGTACAAGAATAGAGCTCCCCTCTTCTTCTTTAAGTTTTGCTAGCTCAACAGGAACATTATCTCTTATTTGCCTCACATTCTTCCATATATCAGTCTCTTTAACACTCTCCAGGGTGCTTGATACTACGACTTTTGGTGTATTATTCATAAGATTTGCAACAACCGGATCATCATCCACTCCTGCATATGATGGCCAATATTTTTCCATTAGCTCATAGGTTTTACGGCCAAATAAAATGGTGTCTGCATCTTGTAGCTGCTCTACTGCAAAGGTGTTAAACTCAGTATCGACGTTATGCCATGACAAATCGTGATCTTCTCCCTCCATGTATCCATCAAGGCTTACCATCATAAATAAAGACATTTTTTTCATTTCAAAAAAATTATAACACTTTTATTACTTGACTTGTATATTTTTTAAAGTACTATAGATATATAGTGAAATATCTTTCCGCAGTAATTATTCTTGTAATTCTTTTGGGTGGAGGTTATTTCCTTGCAAAAAATTTAACCAAGACTCCTCAACCTTCTTCTACGAATTTAAACGCCTCTCCTTCTGTATCAGATTTATCTCCCTCACCTAATGCGACATCATCCCCTTCAGCAATGCAGGAAATAAAAGTTGAAGGTAGTGAATTTAGTTTTAGTCCGTCAACTATTTCAGTTAAAAAAGGTGATAGAGTAAAAATAGACTTTAAAAATATGGGTAAGTACCCTCACAACTTTACAATTACCGAGCTTGGGGTAGCATCAAGCACAATTCAGCCGGGTCAGGAGACAACGCTTACATTTACCGCCAGTAAGACAGGCTCTTTTGTCTATGAATGTAGTGTCCCCGGACATGCAGACCGCGGGATGAAGGGCACACTTACTGTGAACTAAAAAGTGAAAAAACAAACCTTAGTAGTTATTCTTCTCAGACTCAGCATTTCAAGTGTATTTTTTTATGCCTCAGTTGCAGCAACAATACAGCCCTACAATTGGATAGGATATATTCCTCAATTTTTTGATATGTTTGCGCCCGTTGGTACTCTTCTTATTGGATTCTCAATATTTCAATTCTTACTTGCTGTATGGATATTAAGCGGCATAAAACCCTTATTTTCATCCGCACTTGCCAGTCTTACACTTCTTGCAATAATTGGTGCCAATTGGGGAGATTTGAACATTCTTTTTAGAGATTTTGCAATATTTTTTGCTTCCCTTGCTCTTGGAATATATTCTTTAAATAACAAATAATTCTCATTTAACAAAATAGCTAATACTTTCAACAACAAGTCTTATTGCAAAAAATCCTAAAATAATTGCAAATAATTTAAAGACTTTTGAAACCACACCTTCTTTAACTAAAAGTGGTCTAAAGCGAGAAAAAATAAAGGTAAGAAGTAGAGTTGCGCTAAGCCAGCCTATTTCAAAAAGGAAGAGAAATAAACCTTGTCCAAAAACAACCTTTTTACTTAAAATATATGCCTGTGGTACACAAATTGTTGTCCAGAAAATCCAAAGAGGACCATTAAAAAATGTTAAAAGAAATATCTTTTTAAAATCAAAAATTTTTCCGTTATCATGGAGTTTTTTAATTGCCCAAATTTGTTTGGCAATCCAAATTAAGACTAGTGCACCGACAAAAGAAATTAGATAAAACACTGTTTGTGGAATATGAATTGAAAAAAGTAAAACTAAAATAAGAGATGCAACAATAACCTCAGAAATAAGAGCATAGAAAATGACTTTCAGACTTTTTAGAAAGCCCTCTCTGATTACTTCTGTAAATGCAGAAGTTAGTATGGCGCCGGGAATTGAGCCTCCTATCAGACCTAAAACAACTATACTTATAAATTCAAATAAGAGGTCCATATAATAAGTATATCAGAAGAAATTTTATTTTGTATCTATCCCAAAATTTTTAAACTTTTTAAAAGGATGGAATTTTCCTGTTTTTACCAGATTTTTTAAAGGAATAAAGAGTGGCTTTGGCAGCTTGTCCCAATCAAAATATTCCCATTTCTCACATTTTTCTGCTTCTTTAACCAAAGGAATACCTCTTATTTTTTCTGCATAGACAAAAATAGTAATATAATGCTTACCTTCATTAAGCATCAAATCATTTGTATATGGTCCCAAAATAAATTTTCCTGCAGATAGGCCTGTCTCTTCTTTTAATTCCCTTTTGGCCGTATCAAGTATCGATTCTCCAAATTCTAAATGTCCCCCAGGAAATGCCCAAGTACCTGCCCCATGTGAGCCTTTCCTTAAGCCTAAAAGAACTTTTTTATTTTTTTTAATTACTACAGCCACACCAACTCTGACTTTAGGATTTTCCATAGTTGAAGTATATCATTTTGAAGTTAATTTTTTTTGAACTTCTTTCATAATTTCTGTTATCTGCATAAATCCAAAAGACCATATCCATATAAAAATGATCCAAAAGAGAGATATTTTGGCAGGCATCAAAAAGCCAGTGAGAGCAAGTAAAGAAGCAAAAAGCTGAGTAAGGCTTGTAGCCCAAATAACGCTTTTTCCCGGTAAAAATTTCCACCATCTTTCTTTTGTGTGAGCTACATAAATTAACATATGCCCGGAAACAGTCAATTTTAAAAAGTAAATTGTTTGGATAACTTTCCAATCTAAATTGAGAATATTTTTTACAATAAAAAATAAAATAAGACTATTGGCAATCCCAACTAGTCCATATAGAGAGCTAAGTCCAAATCTTTTTTTTGCATCAATCTTTGCCGGCCTTGTAGCAATTTTAACTCTGTCTGATGCCAAAGAAATAATTGGGATATCATTTAAAAGGGCAAGGACAATAATCTGAAGTGGAGTCAGAGGGTAAACTTTGTACAAAATTCCCAGGACCGTAATGGTTATGATAAGTCTTAGGCTCTCAGAAATTCTATATAAAGAGTATGTATAAAGCCTGGCAAAAATTTTTCTACTCTCAATTATTGCATCCCTTATAACACCTATGCCACTCGTTAACAAAACGATATCTGCTGTTGCTTTTAGTGCCCCTACGGCATTTTTTACGGCAATCCCTACATTCGCTGCCTTTATCGCTGGCAAATCATTTACACCGTCTCCTGTTGAGGCAATGACAAAAAGCGATTTTGCCCGCTCAACTAACTTTAATTTGTCTTCAGGTAGAATTTCAGCAAAAGCACCAGTTGATGTATAAAAATCCCCTTTTATTTTTGCCAAGTTGGTTTGGTCTAAAACACTTTTGGGTATAACTTTACCATCATCAAGTAATAGTTCTTTTGCAATTTTTGAAGCAATGGCACGGTTATCTCCTGTCACCATAGATACTCCAATTCCATTTTCTTCCAAAAATTTTATTACACTTTTGGCATCAGGACGAAGTGTATCAGACATTGCCAAAAGTCCTAAAAGATGCATATTCTTCTCCTCTTTTGATTTTGTATTTATGGCAATTGCCAAAGCTCTATCTCCTTTTTGGGCAAGCTCTGCTATATGACCCTCAAACATTTCTTTTGTTTTTTTGTCCATTTTGCAAAGTGAGGCAACAATTTGAGGGGCACCAAGTGTCAAAACAATATCTTCACTGTTATGAAGTAAATACGTTGTACTCCTTTTTCTGCTGGAGTCTGCAGGAATAAAATTTTTAACTTTATAATTTCCCGTATTTATATGTTCTTTCTCCGCTCTATCTTTTATGGCAATATTCAGTGCATCTTTTTCATTTGAGGCAGATGCTAAATTTGCATAGAATAAAACATCTTTATGATTAAATGAATCGTAAGCATATATGTCCTGAACAGTTATTTTATTTTCAGTCAAAGTCCCTGTTTTATCCGTTAACAAATAATTAACATTTGCCAAATCCTCAAGAGATGAGAGTCTTCTAACAATTGCATTTTTGGCGGCAAGTGCTATTACACCAAATTCAATAATTAGAGTCATGACTGTCGGCAGACTAATTGGAATTCCTGCAATAATAAGACTTAAATCAAGAGTAAGAAGTTCTAGAAATGATACTTTTTGCAAAAGAAAAACAACGCTTAAAATTGTAACTGAAATAAGACTAAAAATAGTTAAAAATTTTGAAATATCCAAAACATCTTTTTCCAAAAGACTCTTTTTCATAATTCTTTCTACAGAAAAAACAGTCTTACCAAAATTAGTATTTTTGCCTGTTGCGCTAACTTTAATTTGAGCAAGTCCAGTTGAAAGAAAAGATCCGGAAAAAACCTTGTCTCCAATTTTTTTATCTTTTGGTAAAGATTCCCCTGTTAATGCTGATTCATTTATTGAAATATTTTTTGCATCCAGTATCTCTCCATCTGTTGGAATAATTTCTCCTGATGAAAGCTCGATAATATCTCCCGGGACCAAAAGTCGTGATTCAATTTCAACCCAATTACCGTCTCTTTTTACTTTTGTTTTTTGGGAAAGATTTTCATTTAATTTCCTGATTGCTGTGTCTGCTTTATTCTCCTGCCAAAGTGAAATCACAATATTTATAACAAGAAGAATTAATATAAAATAAAAATCAAATATTTTGCCAAGGTAAAGTGACAACAATGATGCAGCTAGAAGCATGAATGAAGTTGGAGAAATTAATTTTTTAAAAAACTTTAATAAAATGTTATTTTTCTTTTCGGGTATTTCATTGTATCCAAATTTTTCTAATAAATCTTTTACTTGTTGTGTTGATAATCCTGATTCCATAATAAAAATTATTTTTGAAGCCATGCTCCAGAATATGGTCCTAATTTTATTTTGTTAGAAAATACATTTATTAGATTAAGGCTTGTAATCTCAACAAAAGATCCTAATTCAAAATTAATTGATTTTGTATGTTTTGTAAGATTTATAAAAATAACCAATTCTGAAGTCCCAAGTGAATATTTTGCACCAAAAATTCCTTTCTCATCAATTATCTTTACAGGCCAAATATTTAAGTAGTTTCGAAGGAGCTGTCTCATTATAAGAATTTGAGACATTTGATAAAAAATATGTTGTCCCTTTTTACTTTTTATTATTTTATTTGTCAGTTTGCCTCTATTAATATTTCTTGCGTCCGCTCTTTCATCTAGAGATAGTTCTGATATTTTTATATTTTCCATTCCATAATCATCTCCATATGGAATAAGAAGGCCTCCTGGAAGAGAGGACAAGAGAAAATAAGACATAAGAAAATGTTTTTCATCCCCGCCTAGTAATGAGTAAGTCCTTCCTCCCAAATCAAATCCCTCACTAAAAGGCTTACCGTTAGGAAGTAGTTTTTTATATACTTTTGCTTGGAGTACTTTAGGAAGCACGGCAAGGCTTAACTCATCGTGATTTCTTAGAAAATTTATCCACTGAGCATGAGCAGGAATTTCTCTATCCTTTTTTAGCTGTTTCCAAAGATGATCTGCATTTTTATCTATAAGTGTTGCCCAAAGATAGGCTGATAATTGAAAGTTATAAAGCATTCTTGCTTGATGAATATTTGACGTGCCAAAATATTCTATATCAGACCGCAGCTCCTCATTTACTTCAAGAATAAAGATACAGTTAGGATTGACTTGTTTGGCCAAAACATTCAATACCTCAGTTAAATGATGTGTAAAAGGGTTATGGGTATTTAAATGCTTGTAGGCCGCTTTCCCAATAAATGGAATTGCATCAAATCTAAAATGAAATCCAAAACTTGTCCAGTACAAAAGTATCTTTGCGTATGCAATAAACACCTCAGGGTTTTTCCAGTTGACATCTATTTGGTGTGAATAAAAGGTATGATAGTACCAAAAACCATCTTTACCCTGAGTCCAATGAGGAAGTTGACCTGGCCCTTCAGGGAAAGCAAGACTTACCAAAGTTTTTTCTCCATTTACCATGTACTGTGCATATAGCCCGTCTTCTTTCTCAACTTTACCTAAGTATTGTGGGGTTTCTTGCGAGTGTATAAAAAAATCTCTGTAATATACGTCTCCTTTTTGCGCTTTTACAAACCATTCATGGTCTATTGAAACATGATTGAAAATAAGATCCATGAATAAATGAATTCCGAGTCTATCTGCTTCATTTTTTAATTCTTTTAAATCTTCTTTTTTGCCAAGTCCTTCTCTTATTTTGTAGTAATCACTTACATCATAACCCTTATCTCTCATGGGGGAAGCAAGAAAAGGCAGAATATGTACGGCATTACATCCTAATTCTTTAACATGAGTTAAATGACTTCTGAGACTTTTAAGAGGGACTTCATGGTCTGTTTTTATACTATCCGGGTAGACTAAATAAAGATTACTATCCTTATACCAATTCTTTGAGAAGAGCTGAAGTGGAACTTTTGGGAGTTTTTCATAGTAGACTTTGAGTTCTTTAACAATTTTTTCTATTGCCTCTTTTGTATAAAAAGATTGTAGATACGGAATTATTTCCTCCATTAACTCCATTATATACTTCTTAAATTTTTTTTAAACCCCTGAGGAAAATTTGCAGATTTATTTTTTTATCCCAAACTTATCATTGTCTTTATAAATTCTGCTGACCATCGGTAAATGTTATAATTTTTGACAACACTTCTCATTTTTTTCATTCTTTTTGTCTGTTCGCTTTGTGACATTTTAAGAGCATTATTTATTGCTAGTGCTGTCTCACTACCATTGTACGGATTTATAATAAGCGCGTCTTTTAATTCTTTTGCAGCGCCCGCGAATTGACTTAGAATAAGTACTCCTTTTTCATCACTGCGGCTTGCAACAAATTCTTTAGCAACAAGATTCATTCCATCATGAAGAGATGTGATAAGACAAAAATCTGCCAACTTGTAAAATTGTTTTAACTGTTTATGAGAATGGTGCTTTTCAATAAGTAAAATTGGTTTCCAATTTTTTGTTTTGAATTTACCATTTATTCTTTCTACTTCTTCTTCAACAATTTTTACAAATTCCAGATACTTACTTGTCTTGCCCTCAGATGGCGAAGAAATTTGAATAAAAGTAAATTGCTCTTTGTATGTTGGATATGTGTCCAGGAAAATTTCAATCGAAATTAGTCTATCCAAGACTCCCTTTATATAATCCATTCTATCAACTCCAAGACCAATATATTTTGCTTTAATTCCAAGATGTTTGAGAACTTCTTTTGTTTCATAACTTTCACGTGTTGGAATTTCTTCTTTTTTATCACCATTAACATAAGGAATACTGACTGGAAATGGTTTGACAATTGATGTGTGATTTCCGCGAGTTACGGCAAATTGCTCGTAGTCAATTAATGCTTCTAATTCTTTTCCTACAGTGCTGATAAAATTATTGCAATGCTGTTGTGTATGAAATCCAATTAGGTCTGCACCCAACATTCCATCAACAATTTCTTTTTTCCAAGGACAAATACTGAATGATTCTGGACTGACCCAAGGAATATGCCAGAATAGTCCAATTGTTGCATCCGGTCTTTTATCTTTAATAAGTTTTGGTAGAAGTGTAAATTGAAAATCCTGAATAAATACAACCGGCTTTTTCAAATACTTGATTTCTGAAAGAATTATTTTTGCAAATTTTTCATTTACATTTTTATACATTTCCCATTCATTTGCATTAAACACAGGTCTTGTATGTGCCATATGAAAAAGAGGATATAAAGACCTATCTGAAAAGCCGTAATAATAACCCTCTACCTCCTCCCCAGTCAGCCAAACTCTTTTTAAGGTATATTTAGGCTCTTCAGGTGGTACTTGTATTGTATCTTTAGAATCAACAACCATTTTGTCCGCATCACCAATTCCTTGTGCAACCCACATTCCTCCACATGCCTGCATCACAGGCTCTATTGCTGTAACAAGACCACTTGCCGGCACATGGTAAGAAATTTCATTTCCTGATTTTGTATGAATATAAGGCTCGAGATTGGATACAGCGATTATTTTTCTGTCTTTAAGCAAATCTTTCGTAAATTGTTTGAGCCTTTCCTCAGTCCAGGGTGAATCTAATTTTTCAAGACTCATTTTTGCCTCTTCACTTGCCGCAAGTCTTGCTTGAATAAGGCTTTGTTGCATGCTGGATACTTCTTTAAATATTGGACCAAAGATAGGATGAGTTGTAAGGCTAGTTGGTTGGTTTTGATTTTTGTTAAGTCTTACTTCTTTTAGTGAAGTAACAAAAGATTGAATTGGTTTTAAAATTATCCACTGCAAAACGAGTACTATGGCAATAGAAATGAGTAAGGTTTGAACAAGAAGTCTTAAAAAAGTATTTGTCCAAATATCAAATAATCTGTTATTTATGTATGAGGCATTTTGGTCAATAACAAGTGCACCAACCACACTTTTTTTATCATGAAGTGGGGTTGCAAAAACATACATATTTTTACCATCTAGATTTATAAAATCTCCGTTTGCAGTATCTGAGTCCATGACATCTGTAACAATTTGTTGAGTCTGAGTGGATTTTTTTGGAAGACTTGATGTTATCGCAACTACTTTCCCTGTGTTATCAACTATTGCAAGGCCTGCAATCCTTTGTTTGTCGGCAAATCTATCAACAACACTTTGAAGATAAATATCCGATTTATTAATAAAGTTGGGTTCTACTGATTCTTTAAGTGAGTCAGCAAGAAGTGAGGATCTATATTGTATGTCGCTAACCAGACGTATTTGTTCTTGGTTAACCTGGTTAAAAGCAAAAAATATAGAAATTAGACTGACAATTGCAACAATAACAATGATTATTGTAATAAGTCCACTGCGTTGAGGCAAATTAAACATTTTCTTAAGGAAATTTTTCATAACGAATAGGACAGAGGTGATATTAATTATACCATTTGAGGTATTTTACCATCAAATTTACCAAAACCTTTGTATTAAAAATAGGTTTTATTTGCCAAGTTTTTTGTATATCCAAACTACAATATATACTCCAATTGAAGCATCCAAAAATCCATAGATAAGGCCGACAATACTTCCTGAAAGGCTAATTGAATACCCTGGATAAATACTTGCGATGCCATTTAAAAATGCTGAAGCATATCCTCCTGTATACACGCTAAGTAAGGTTGTCACAAACATTGCTCCTCCCCACACAACTCCTGCAGTTAGTGCTACTTTTTTAGTATTTAATTTCATTTAATTCACCTCCTTTTTTTATTTTTGTATTTATAAGCTTTTTCGACTGGACCAAACAATAAAAATTTATCTCTTATTTTTTTTAGATAAATTGTAAGCACTGTATGCCAAAAACCACGCAATTATTACTCCTAAAAGACTGATCCACTGAGGAATTACTACTCCTGCAATCACGATACTAAATCCTGAGAAGAGCCTGACAAGATGCATAAATCCTACACCAAAAAAGACAATGCCGGAAAGTTTTATAAAGTTTTTTGAAGAAATCATTTTTTTTCACCTCCCCTTTTTAGTATTACTCTACAAATTTTTAATGTCAAGGAAAAATGAAAAAGTAAAATGTCTAGAACTTTTTGAATTCATTAATTAAAACAGAAATGTCTTTGTCACCTACTGCTGGGAAATTGGCGATGCGAATTTGAGTGTTTTTAAAAGGGCCATATCCTCCACCTACTATCAACCCTTTTTCTTCTAATTTAGCTTTTATTTCTTCTGTTTTGTCCCCAAGAGTAATAACGATAACTGTCTGAGACCTGTCTTTTTTATTCTTAACGAACGGTTTAAAATTTGTATTATTGTCAAAAAAATCATAAATTAATTTTGCTCTCTCATCTAATTCTTCCCGAATTTTTTTAATATCTTTTTTATTCATGTCTTCTAAAACTTTTCCTAAAAGATAAATATGTAAAACACTTGGTGTCTCAATAGTTTGATTTTTTTCTGCCCAATCTACAAGACTTGGTAAATTATGATAAGATCCAATATTTAGTCCCTTCTTTTGAAGTTTTGTTGCTTTCTCTATAGCTTTAGGGCTCAGTATCATCACTCCAAGTCCTGCGGGAAGTCCGAATAACTTCTGAACAGAAAAAAACACAGCATCAATTCTTTTAAAATCTATATCTATGTAAGGAGCAGATGAAACAGTATCTACTGCAAGAAGAGCTTTTGGATTTGCTTTTCCTATTTTATAAATAAACTCTGTATTAAGTGCAACCCCGCTACTTGTTTCATTATGGGTAAAACAAATTAGTTCTGTATCTTTTGGTATTTCAGGAACATCTTTAAATCCTTCCCCAAAAGGAATTTCAATAACACAAGTCTCTCTTTTTAATTCAACTGCAATCTCTTGCCACCTTTTGCCAAAAGATCCGTTAACAAAATGAAAGCTTTTTTTCTCAACAATATTTTCTATTAACCTCTCCATTGCCTCAGTTGCCGAGGCAACAAAGACGATTTTGTAATCATCAGGAATTTTTAATAGCTTTATCAAACCTTCCACTGTTCCTTCATAAATATCCTTAAACTTTTGGCTTCTGTGAGAAATGGAAAAAATATTTTCTTCCAGACCTATTTTCAAATGTCTTGCAACACTTGGGTATAATTGGGCCGGCCCCGGTGTAAAAAATATTTGTTTCATAAATTTATCAGTACCTCCTCAAAATTTTTTGCAATAATATCTGCATTTTTAACAACTACTTCTCTTTCTACATTTTCAATAAATGCTATAAATTTTTTTGCAAGTCCTGCTTCTTTTATTTCATAATCTGTATATCCGTCTCCAACCATATACACCTCTCCTGTAAATTTCATTTCTTTTATTTTATTTACTTTCCCTTTGTCCTTTGCAAGTACATTCTCTTTATCATGACCAACAAAATTTCCTTTTTCATCAAAGAAAAAATTGTTACCTAAAATATGGTCTTCTAAAATTCCAAAGCTTTTAAGTACAGGTGTCATATATTCCTTAAATCCACCGGACAAAATATAAATATTTTCAGCATTATCTTTTAAAAATTTTTTATTTCTTTTAAAAGATGGAGTTATTCTTGTATTTAAAAATTCTGCCAATTCATCAATATGTTTTTTATTCGGTGCAAAAAGTTTGAGTCTTGTCTCTAAAGACTGCGGAAAAGTGATTTTACCTTCCATACCCAATTTGGTGATTTCTTGTATTTTTTCAACAATTTCATCACGGTCCAATCTGTCCTTTAGGACAATACTAGCCAATATATCTAGGGACTCAACAGTCACAATTGTGCTGTCAAAATCTATAAGTAAAATATCATTTATTTTCATATTAGGTACTAAAAAACCTCCCTTTTGGGAGGTCATCTTTTTACACCAAGAAAACTCCCCAACTTAAATTAAGCTGGAGGTCGGTGAAAAATTGTTATGCACATTTACTCTGGTATTCATGGTTTTATGATACTAAAATTCAGATACATTTGTCAAGTTTAGTTAGACTATTTTATAGTCTGCACCCAACTAAATTATTCCATTCCTAAACAAAACAGTAATTTGCAATTAAAAACAAAAACAAAATTTAACTACACTTATCCATTGGTAAATTTTGCAACTGTATCCAGTAATTCATTTGTCTCAAAAGGTTTGGACAAAAAAGCCTCTGCCCCATACTCCATAACATGTTTTTTTGCACTCGGATGAGCAGAAATCATAACAACAGGAATTTTAGAAGTCTTAGAATCTTGTTTCAATATTTTACATATTTTTCTCCCATCATATCCAGACATCAAAACATCAAGAAGAATAATATCCGGATGAAAATGAGTAACTCTCTCATATGTTTGATTGCCTTTTGAGGAAGTCTCTACCTTGTATCCGGACTCTTCAAGAATTAAAGAAATAGCATCCAAAATACCTTCGTCATCATCTACAATGTATACTTTTTTTGTCATAGCTTTTAATTTCCTTTTAGAGGCAAACTGAAATAAAAAGTAGATCCTTTTCCTTTTGTACTTTCTACCCAAATTTCTCCTTTATGTTTTTTTATAATTTCTTTAGAAATGTAAAGTCCCATACCGAGTCCGGGGAAAGTTTTTTCCTTCTTTCCGCTAACCTGGTAAAGTCTATCAAATACTTTTTTTTGCTCACTAACTGATATACCAATACCAAAGTCTTGCACGCCGACAACTATTTTGTCTTCGAGTTTTTTTATACGAAGATAAATTTCTTTTTTCTCAAAAGAATATTTCATTGCATTTGTTATAAGATTGGCAAGGACTTGATAAATTCGAAAACGATCAGCATACACAAAAAGTGGATTCGGATTTTCAAAGATAATTCTTTGTTTTTTTTCTCCTCCTTGTATCCCCTCTATCGTCTCCGTAACCAATGTGTCAATTCTAAATTTTTCTTTAGTAAAACTTAACTTTCCAGTCTGGAGGCGTGACACATCAAGGAGATCACTTACCAATTCCTGCAATTTCCCTGTTTGCTTTTTTATACTTATCAAAGTCTTATCTATTTTACTATCATGATATTTTTTGATATTCGCGCTTACTGAATCAATATATAGCTTAAGACTTGTTATTGGAGTTTTTAATTCATGGGACGCCATATTAACAAAATCATCTTTTCTTTTCTCTAGCTCTTTCTGCTGGGTAACATCACTAATAATAGATGCAGCGGCAATAACCTCTCCATTTCTATTCAGAATAACTGATGAATTTACTTGCATATATAAATGTTTACCGTCATTTCTAAGATAACCAAATTCTTTACCGATAACTGATTTCCTCATTTTAAGTGATTGAAAAAGTGGAGACTTATCAGAAGATATTTGTCTACTTTTTTGTCTGCCTGGTATAAGACTTTTATCAACTCCAACTGTATAGCCTAAAGGAATTTTTATTCCAAGCATATCTTCTATTTTTCCATTCGCCTGTGTTACTTGTCCTTTACTATCGGTAATAACTACCCCAACAGGTAATTGTTGTAAAATGGTTTGGAGTCGAATTTTTTCATTTGCTTCTCTGTCTATAAGACTATCTATTGATTCTTTGAGCCATCCGATTATTAAGGCCAGACAAAGATAAATGAATCCTAAAATTATTGTTGTCACTATACCTGATGAAAATTGCAAGTTGCTATAATGGCGAGAATATATAATGTAAAAATAATAGATAACTGAGATAACTGATGTAATAATTCCTCCTTGTATACCATCACGAAAAGAAAAATATATCACAAAGAAGACATTAAGAAAAATAATATATGCTCCAACCATCATTGGATTTGCCGCTATAACATACACGTATATTTCTGAAAGAATTGGAAGCAACAGATTGATAAAAAGCGGGAAAATAACTGAGTATTTCTTATCTCCCAAATGATCCATTGGGTTAAGATAATGGAAAAATTTTCTGACAATATGCATTTTCTGAAAACTATTTTATCATAGGAAAGTAAGGGATAAGTAAGAAGCTTGAAAATGCTTTATTTGATCTAACTCTGGCTTTTGTTCCATTTAATACGTGCATTAATTAGTTTGGTTATAAGAGTAACAGGGAGTTGTTGCTCCAAAGGTATATGTACTGCAGATTTTGTGGTTATATAGTCTTCAAGGTCCTTTTTATGATTTTCTATAATAGGAGGCGGAATATAAAGACCAATGTAATTTTTCATGAGTGCAAAATATACCAGCCTTCCGTGATATTCATAAAAGGGCATACTGTAGCTTATTCTTTCTTTTGCATCAGGTGCTATTTTTTTAACCAACTTACGTAACTCTTGTAACTTTGGCCTAAATTCTAAAAGAGCATTTTCAATATATTCCTCAACGCTTTTGTACTTTGTCATTAGTTAATTATATCCATTTATAGGAAAAAATTAAACAGAAATTTATCTTGACTAATTGCACGACAAGGACTAATATTAAGTCATGTTTCTCTTTGGTCTTTTTATTTTTGTCATAGTTTTAATATTTATGAGTATTAGAATCGTCCAGGAATATGAAAGAGGAGTTATTTTCTTTCTTGGAAGATACAATGGCATAAGAGGCCCGGGGTTAATTCTTCTTATCCCAATTTTTGAGAGAATGGCGGTAGTTGATTTGAGGACTGTCACCATGGAAGTCCCTTCTCAAAAAATTATTACAAAAGATAATGTATCAATAGATATTGCAGCCGTTGCATACTACAATATTGTGAATGCGCAAAAGTCTGTTATTGCTGTAGATGATGTAGAAGCAGCAGTCGGACAAATTAGCCAGACAACAGTAAGAAATGTCGTCGGACAATTTAGTCTTGACCAACTTTTAGCAAAAACTTCAGACATAAATTCTCAAATTAAAAAAGTGATTGACGGACATACAGAAAATTGGGGAGCACAGGTGACTGCAGTTGAAATAAAAGATATTACACTTCCTGACAATATGCAAAGGGCAATGGCCAAAGAAGCAGAAGCAGAGCGTGAAAGACGCGCAAAAATTGTTGCTGCACAAGGAGAATTTGAAGCAGCCAAGAAGCTTGGTGAGGCAGCAGATTTGATAAGTAAACACCCTGTTGCACTTCAGCTCAGGACACTTCAGACAATGGCTGAGATATCTACAGAGAAAAATTCAACTATTATATTCCCTGCTCAATTTATGACAACAGTACAAGAAGTTCTCAAAACAGTTGCTGCTGATGCAAAAGGAAAGTAAAAAACAAAGAAAATAGCCTAGAACTAAAAATTTATTTATCTCGTATTCTGTAATCATTCTCCTTACCTCTCTTAGTACTGAAAGCATTAAGTACTTTATAATATCTATATGAAGAGATCATCTTGACAATACTATAAGTTAGATATATACTATTACCATATGACAAGAGTTGAGACTCCTCTAGAACATGCACAAAGAAAAGAAGCAAATTTTGCAAAATGGGAAAAGCGTATTGGTGCTATTGCTATAGCTAGTTTGCTTTTGTTTGAGATAGATGCAGATGTCCATGAAATAGGTTTTGGTATTGTTGAGGGAATTATTAATTGGAGAAGAGTGCACTGGAAGAAGCAAGTAGAATTATTGAGTAAAGGAGAAAATCCTACGAAAGCAAATCCGTGGCATTTATTTGGTCATGTTGTTAGTGGACGAGAAAAACACGCAAAAAAGAGAAATGATCATTTAGAGCGGTTTGGTAGAAAGTCTGCTTAAAAATTTCCTTTATCCATTTTATCTTCAAGCTCGGGAGACAAAAAATCTCTGCTAGTATTAGATAATGATAATTCATCTCATCTGATAGGAGTTGTAAATCAAGATAAGATTTTCCAACCTACAGTCTTACCCTTCTAAAAGCGAAGAAAGAATACAATATCTCAAACAACTAGCCTTGTGCTATATCTTGTTTGGGGATAATAATATTTAGAAAGTTCTTCCTGATCTGCTGAGGCAAGATAACAAACCTTACTAACTAACATTTTCAGAAGAGAATTATCATCATAATCCTTACGATAATATAGCCCGTGTAGTCCTAATTCCTCAGGCATTGCCCAAAATTCCAGATTTTTCTCATTTTCTTTCATTTCCTTTCGCGCTTTAAGTAGCTCAAGCATTTTTTTCAGATTTTCAAGCTCGATAGAAATTTCGCGATTGTTGGAAAGTACTCTAACCATCTGCTTTTTCTCTAAAGATTCTTCCAAAACTTTCTCTTCCTCTTTCATATTCATTTCCTCAAATATCTTATTGCCGCTTTCCAAAAATGTAAGTATGTCCTCTGAGACCAAAAGATTTATATCTTTAGGTCTTTCATCTTCCTTTTTCTCCCGCCTTACAGATAATTTTTTAAGTAAATTTTCGGCTTTTCCTCTTAATACATCCTTTTGTTTTCCTTCTCCCAAGTTTTCCAAATTTTCCAAGGCTTCATCTGGAAAAAGCTCTGAGAGTATGTCCAGGACTTTAATCAGTTCTTCTTGAGTTGTTATTGCTTTAAGCTTTACTTCCCCATTTGGATCTATATTCTCAAGATTTTCTACCGCGCCTAGTGTAATTTTCCCACTATCTATTAATCGTCCAACAACTGCTTCTTTTCCATCTTCTGCTTTTTCCGGAATTTTAGACAAAAGAGTATCTATTATCTCTGTCATTTTTTCTCTTACCTCCTGAGTCGGGAGAATCTCCTCAAATATCTCCCGCGGAGTCTTATCACTAACCTTTAAGTCATCTTTTGTATCTTGTGCACCTTCTATTTTGGGCGTGTTCTTAACTGTCTTTGCCTCATTCTTAGGTTTGCTTCCTTCACTCTCCTTTAGATCACCAGTCTTGATTATTTTTTCAGTTTTAGATTGATTCTCACGCGTAGACTCTAATATTTGTGGTGTAACCGGTAAAAGCCTAGTTTGTCTGACTGTATTACTTGTTGGACTGGTTGCTTTTGGAGTTTCTTGTGTAGGTAGTGGAGAGGAAGGAGCTTTTGCATCAACATTTTTGGGAATATTTGAAGGTGAGACTTTTTCTTCTTTAGGTAGAGGAAAAATAGGTTGATCTATGGCCCTTTGAGAATAAGGCTGCACTGTATCTGCTTTTACGGTCTCTGTCTTTTGAGTTTTGGTTTCTTCAACAATTGGGGTTTCATGGGCAGAAGTGGTGGTTGTATTAGGCTTTGTCTCCTCTATTTTTTTTCCCCGACCTGCTTGCAGATCATTGAGAGTTTTTTCTGAAAGTTCCCATTCAAAATCTTTTCCGGCAAATCTTCTTAACTCTTCAATTTTATCAACAACAGCGCTAACGCCACCCTTTTTCTTATCATGATATGCTTCTTCTAATTTATCTGCAACATAAGGACATTCATTTAACATTTTTAAAGGTGACCCTCGTCGCCCATGAACTTCAAATTCCCCCGTGGTAACATCCTCGGGGAGTAATCCAAACCTTTCTTTAAGCACTTTTGCATTGGGACTTCCATCGGGATTCATTACTGATGGACGAGATTTGTCTGGGGTCATATTAATAATGTATACTACTTTACCAAAGAATGTCTAGCAGGAATTTTATTTCTTACTTTTTTGCATTGTGTCTTTTACAATTTGTCCGTCTGTAAGCACAATATTTCTATGCGCAATTTTGGCATAATCAAGCTCGTGGGTTACCATGATTATGGTTTGGCCCTGTTAATTTAACTGCAAGATGATATCCAAGACTTCTTTTGAAGAAACAGTCCCCAAATTGGCTATTGGCTCGTATAAAAGAGTTAAATGAAGATTCACTCCGCAGGATATCCAGGAAACCAATCTTGTTTGAGGTGATCTTCCAAAACACCCATTTGTTTAAGCAATTCTCCCAAAGAATCTACCATAGGCTCAGGACCAGACACATAAAAAATTGAATTTTGTATATCACTAACAAGCTCTCTAATTTTTTTCTCATCTATATGCTCTGGTGAAAAAATATAGTAAATTTTAAAATTAGGATTTGCCTTTGCAATTGTCTCCAATTCCTCTTTATAAACAATATTTTGGTCTTTATTTGCGTATAAAAGAGTCACATTTATTTGCTCTTTTTCATGATTGAGTTGTGTCAGAATTGACCTAAATGGAGTAATACCTATCCCTCCTGCAATAAAAACATGTTTCTTACTCGGATCATCAAGTGTAAAGTCACCTTCAACAGTTGATATTTCAATACTTTTACCCTCAACGAGGCTAAATAATTTTTTCTTAAAACTACTACTGTTATCTGTGCTTTGGCGGGTTGTGATTCTTATATGATTTTCAAAAGGTGCCGCGGAATTTGTAAACCATCTGTCAGATCCTCTATCATCCGTTGGCCTATGATGCAGAACATAATGTAAAAATTGTCCAGCTTTCCAACTAAGAGGCTCTGAGGGAGCAAAGATAAAGGAAGTGACATCTTTGGTTTCTTGTCTTTTTTCAATAAGTTTGAGTTCCATATATCAATTATATCACCTTTTTCAAAACTACCGCTTCATTATGATTATTATCTTTTGCTCCAAAAAGTAATGTGACTTGCTTATATTTTTTCTCCAAATCTTGGAGTTGCATGATAAGCTCTTTTTTACTTTCCAATTCTTTTTTATATCTTTTTTCAAATTCTTCCCATTTTTTCGGGTCATGACCAAACCATTTTCGAAGTTGAGTACTTGGAGCAATTTCCTTTAACCACAAATCCAAATGTGCTTTATCTTTTGACACACCTCTTGGCCAAAGTCTATCAACAAGAACTCTATATCCATCTTCTTTGTCATAGGGCTCATAAACCCTTTTCAACTGCATAATCTAATATTATTATAAACATTTGAGTAGAAAATTTCAGGTAACAAAGTGCCTTAAAGAAAAGTAAAGATTTTGTCCTTTATTTCAAAAAATTTGTAAAGTAAATAATTATAAAAAGCAGATGGATTCCTAGTGTAGAATTCCTGACAATAATAAAGTGAAGATTGCTAATGTGATGCCTGCAAAAATCAGAAGGGTCCTAACAAAAAGTGAGGTTGCTTC
>DASVCQ010000145.1:0-4864 GCA_036381535.1 Patescibacteria group bacterium
GTCAATAAGCTCTTTTCCAAAAAGGTGGGGAGGTGCTATTTGCAAAATATTTTTAATGGTGTCACTAGCATATTCACCGCTTGTAAATCCGTTAATTGTAATTGGCGGATTGGCGGTTGCGCCGTCAATCACAGCAATATAATGAGAGGTTATAAGATACCTATCTTCATTTGCTTTTTCTTTTGGATTGCCTTTTGATTTTTTGCCTTGAGAAAAAGTCTCGACTGAAAAGTTCATAAATCTAGTTTAGAAGACATGTTATTTGTTTGCTTGAGAAAATACTGATATAATACTGACGAATTTAGGATATATGAATTATAATTTTAAAGAGAAGTTGCTGCCTCTTAATTTTGCTTTGGAGAAAATTGAAGACATAAGACTTCTCATTGATAGATCTTTAAGCTTTACGATAGTCGGTTTGCCCTCTTTGGGGGTTTCTCTTTTTCTAAAGTATTTAAGTCTTAATACAGACAAAATTGTTGTATATTTGGATACTTACTCAATTAGTGAGCCAAACAAGCATGGATTTTATCTTTTGCTTGGTGAGTCACTTGGCGCAAATGTGACAAATAATATGTCAGATCAGGAAATTTTACAACAGAGTAAAGATGCCGTTTCAAATCTTGTTAAAAAGCATAAAAAAGTACTCATTATTATCAACCGCTTTGAGCTTTTGGAAAAAGAATTTACTCAACAATTCTTAGGATCACTTAGACTACTACCACATGAATTTGGAAATAATGTTTCATATATTTTTTCACTCACGCTGCCATTTGAAGAAATTGCAATAGAAAGTCTTGGTGGGGGGAATTTGGATTTATTTACAAGATATTATTACTTTAAGCCGTACCAAAATAAAGATTTGATTGAGCTTCTAAAAATTCACAATCCGGAGCTTAATCCAACTCCAGATCAACTTAAAGAGGCTCTTAGTCTTTCGGGAGGGCATTTCCAGCTTTTTCAACTGTTGCTCAAAACAGAAAGAGGAAAAATAGACCCACTGCGAGATCCATTTATTAAATTCCTTCTTAAGCAAATCTATGATAATTTTTCATACGAAATCAGACGCCAGATACAGAAAATCGCACTTGGTAAGAAAATAGATGTCGATGATTATCTCCTAAGAATAGGTTTGGTAAATGAAAAGGATGAGTTCTTCTCAAAGCTATTTAAAATTTATGTCTTGTCTCAAATATCCCTCAAACTTCCCGCAAAAGAGGCCATGCTGTTTGGCCTTTTAAAAAATGCAAAAGGGAAAGTAGTCAGTAAAGAGAAAATTTTTCAAGAGATCTGGAAAAATTCAGACAATGCCTCGGATTGGGCCTTGGATTCATTAATTTACAGGCTCAGACGAAACCCTATTTTTAAGAGAAGTGGGTATGTTTTGGAAAGTTATAAGAAGCAAGGATACGTCTTGAGTAAATTCTAAGGTTATAGTAGTTTGACATTTTATTTTTTTAGGTATATTGTAGATTTATGACAAGTCCAGACCAAAGAGCGGATATAGCAACCGGAATAGGTGCTTTAATTGGTGGAGGTTCTGCATCTGCAGCAGAGCTTATGCAAGGCCTTCCAAACATAGAGCAAGTTGGAATTGCAACTGTTGTGATATTGGCAGTTGGAGCAGTGGGTGCTTTGGGTTTGCGTTTTATAGAAAGAGGTATGGAAAAGGGTTTGCAAAAATTTAAAGCTAGACGATCACAAGCTTCTTGAGACTGCAAAAATATTCCCACTGGTGTACAATAGAGAAGTCGAATTTATTTCTATGTTTTCTGTTATTATCCCAACTCTTAATGAAGAGAACTATTTGCCCCATATCTTGGAAGATTTAAAAAATCAAGAGAAACAAAACTTTGAGGTAATTATAGTCGATGGAAAGTCAGATGACAAAACAAAAGAAGTAGCACTACAATTTGCAAAAAAAATCCCCTTACAATTTATAACTGTTGAGAAACGCAATGTTTCTTTCCAAAGGAATACAGGCGCACAGAAGGCAAATGGAAAGTACCTAATTTTTATTGATGCAGACACAAGGATTCCAAAGGATTTTACTAAAAATTTAGAAACATCATTTGAAAAAAGAGGATACAAGCTTGTTTTGCCGACAATTTCCTGGGACGACAAATCAAGAAAAGCAAAGATTCTTCATTCGGTAGTAACATCAGTAATTAGAGCCTCTCAGGTTTATGGTCGTCCGCTTTCAACAGGTGGCAATTTTGCCATTGAGAAGGAATTATTTAACTCAATTGGTGGATTTAATGAAGATGTATTTATATCAGAAGATCATGATTTGGTAAGAAAGGCTTATGATTTTGGGGTAAAGGCAAAAATTGTCAAAAATGTCAGAGCGACAATTTCTATGAGGCGTGGAGCACTGGAAGGTGATGCTACATTTATTTACAAAAACATCTTAGGATTTTTGACTTACACCATGAGTCCAAATGAAAAAGCGCTTAAAAGAAAGCTATTTAAATATGAAATGGGTGGGCATATGTATGAAGATAAGTCAAAAGGTAAAAATCAAAATTCAAAATTATCTGATGATGTGGATAAAAATGAAAATTTAAAAATTAAGGCAAAAGGGTTAAAATTGAATGGAGAAACAATTAAAAATTTGAGAAAAAAATTGGATATGGCAAGGCTTAAAGAACTTCTTCAGCTTGGGGTAATTGTTACACTTCTAAAAAATATCAAATTCTAATTTGTCACCTTCTTTCCTCAATCTTAATATTCTGATAAAATGCAAAGTAGCAGTGTGAGTTTTTATTGACCTCACTCTGACCTTCTCCTTTTAGGAGACAAGGTATAAGATTTATTTGGGTATGGCGCGGTGGTGAAGTGGCTAACACAGCTGTTTGCAGAACAGATATTCGTCGGTTCGAGTCCGATCCGCGCCTCAAAAGAATATTAAAAAGTAAATAGTAAAAAGCAAATATAAATGAGGTACCTTCTTTTTACTATTTCATATTTGCTATTTTATATTTTTACTATGCAAGGAAGAAGTCCGGAATACATTCCAGAAATCTCTGAAGAATCTAGCGAGTCTGTCCCAACAGATAATGGATTTAGTGAATCAAAAATTTCAAAAATAATTGAAGGTAAAAATACAGATAACAAACAAATAGTTTCGTCTAATCCTCAAGATAAAAAGAGAAAACCTGCTGTTTCAAGATTGGGCCGTATACTTCGACCAATTAAGTCTTTAGGTCAGTCAAGGAAAAGAGTTATAGACGAAAGTAAGAAGCTAAGTTTGAAAGAAAAGATAATAAATGCCTATAAAATAAATTCAAACGAGCTCATATCTCTTATAGATCAGACAGGCAATCTGGATGGAAAAAATATTAGACAAGAAGAACAACTACTGGATGAGATAAGACAAAAAAAATCTATTCAGGAAGAACTTCTTCATGCTCTGCTTCTTGAGCAGAGAAATCAGCTCTCAGAAGAGGCTATTTCCAAAGAGGTGTGGAATTTGATAAAATAGGAAGACCAATTCAAAAGTTATAAGTCATAAGTCAAAATACAGTAAAATTTCTCAATTTTTGTCTTTTGAATTTTTAATTTACTTTGGGCGCATGGCTCAGTGGTAGAGCGCGTTCCTGATAAGAACGAGGTCCATGGTTCGATCCCATGTGCGCCCACAACTTTAGATTTTTTCCTCTCTTAAAACTGCATGGCACCAAGAACATGGAGAGTCAAGATTTGCATTTCTTATTCCGGCTTTTTCAATTCTTTGTTGAAGCTGTAGTCTGCAGCGAGCTCCTAAAGGCGGAGTATTTGCTTCGGGTTTTTCAATATTAAAAATTCTTTCATTATTTATCTCTCCTAAAAAAATTGTGCCCGTTGAACCAGGTTTCATATCTTTTACAGGACAATTAATGGTAGAGTCGTTTTTTGTTATTTTCGGAGGAAATTCAGACATTTTGGAAAATTATATCACAACTTGTATGCTCCTATTTATCTTCCGTAAAGCCTTTTTGCAGATTTTGCTATTATGTGGAGAATTTTTGTTTTGGATTATTCTGGCAATATATTGCTGGCACATTCCTTAGCTAATTTCTTTAAAGTTGCCGTCCAGAAGAATGTAGAAGAGATCTATTTTAAGATGAGGATATTTTTTTTGAATTGCTTCCCGTGCTTTTGTTAAATCTGATGCATGCCTTTCTGGTGTTGATTCTGATCCATATGCTCCACATTCTTCATGGTGCATTAGGACAACGTGTTTTATGTGGTGAAGCCTAACGGAAATATCAAGTTGCTTCATAAATGTCTCAAATTCTTTTGTACCACCTGCATATCCTACATAATCAAAAGTTTTGTCTCCAAAATTTTCATCAAGCCATTTACGGATATATTTCTGAAATCTAAAATCGATACAGGATACTACTAATGCATCGCATGTATGAGACGTATCTGTTTGGGTCATGTGGATAATTATAACCAAATTCTTACATCTTTGCAATAATTTTTTAGATATAAAGACCTAAACTATGTTAGAAAGCCAGGGATTTTGTCAGGCAAAAATTGCCAAGACTTCAAGCAAAAAAATTGATTTAGATTTATAAATAGATTATGTCCAAACACTCAAGACTAATTGCAGATTTATTATGGATAGCAAAGGAGGCCGTGAGAAAACGGGGGAGACGTTTGTCTTGGCTTACCTTTGCGAAAAGGCGTGCTCCGAAAGGGTACGCCTTTGCTTTAGGAAAAGATGCACCTTGGGATGTATTGCATGAGATAGCACAAAAAGCAGCAATGCATAACCCAGCTTATGCCTTCTCACAGGTGGTGGATATCGCCTCTGAGCTTTTTAACCAGAATGAAGAGGAGATGCCAACATTTGATATAGCTTACTAAAATTAGT
>DASVCQ010000146.1:0-3018 GCA_036381535.1 Patescibacteria group bacterium
GGTGTTTGTGGCGGGGAGGATGGAGTAATAATTTCTTTTACTTTCTCCAAAATATCATCAAGCCTACTATTTGATTTTACAAAGTAATACGCAGGCTGAGTCTTGACAATAGTTTGAAGCGTCTCGTCTGTGTCGGCACTAACATTTGTGAGAATAATCACCGGAACATTTTTCCCCCAATCATCCTCCCTAAGTGATTTCATCATCGTCAACCCATCCATTTTAGGCATTAGAATGTCAAGAAGAATAAGGTCGGGGTGATGTTCAAGAGCCATTTTAAGCCCTTCTTCACCGTTTTTTGCCTGAAGAGTATCAAATCCATTTTCAGATAATTTATCTGTTAGGATATTAAGCATTGGCGGCTCATCCTCGGTTATTAAAACAATTTTCTTTGAATCTGGCATTTCAAATTTAGCATATCTCTAACCGCAACTTATTGCAAGGGTTAATTAGATAAGCTGTTTTTCTCCTTTCTTCTGCTGCATTCCCTTACTGGGGAAAGAAACAAAAAAGGTTGTACCTTTATTTTCCTCTGACTCAAACCAAATTTTCCCACCTGTTGTATTAACAATAGAATTCACAATATAAAGGCCAAGTCCTGTTCCTTCGGGTTCTACCATGCGCGCGTTATCTGCTCTAAACAGTTTGGTAAAAATTTTATCTTGTTGAGTTTTTGGAATACCAACACCATGCTCGCTTATTTGTATCAAAAACTCTTTCTCATCTTTGGTTACTTTCACAGAAATTGTATCTTGTGGTTTGGTATATTTTATTGCATTACTTAAAATATTTTGGATGATAATCGTCAATAATTTTGTGTCTGCATGCATTTCTGTAAGATGTTCTCCATAGTTTTCTACAATAGTTACTTGTTTTTGCTCTATCTTGGGCGCCAAATCCTTCAGTACTTGCTTCACAATATCTTGAATCATCACAGATCCTGGCTCTACAACAAATGTACCCATTTCAAGACGGGAAGTATTGAGTAACGCATTAATAAGATCAACCATTCTTTTACTTGCAGCATACGTTTCTTTGAGATAACTCAGTTGTTTCACACTGAAATTAGAAGTACCCTCCATCAATTCTTCAAGATACCAATTGATGGTAGCAAGAGGAGTACGAAGCTGGTGAGAAGCAACAGAGACAAATTCACTTTTTGCTTTATCTACCTCTTTTTCCTGTGTTACATCATGGAATATTTCTATTGCTCCAATAACTTTATTCTCCAAAATAATTGGCGTTACGGTAAAATGAACAGGGAACTTTGTCTTATCCTTTCGCACATAGAAAATAGTTGATGAAGTAATAATTGGCTTTCCAAGACTAAGCACTTTGGTAATAGGTCTTTCGTCTTTAGTAAGCGGTTTGCCAAGCTCATCTTCAAGAGTAATAACATCTACAATATTTTTCCCAATAATATCTACCTGATTCCATCCCAACATTTCAAGAGCACGCCTGTTGATAAGAGTAATCTGACCTGTGCTATCTGTTGCGATAACACCATCTCCTATGCTTCCAAGCATTGCTTCATCTTGTATTTTTTCTTTGCGCTCTTCTTCTTCTCTCTTTTTTATGTCAGTGATATCACGGAAATTAACAACATAAGCATGTACTGCCTCATCTTCTATCAAATTTGTTGCGAGTACATCAAACCACTTATACTCACCATTTTTATGTTTTACCCTATATTGTATTGAAACACTTGCACCTGGTTTGTTGAGGATTTCTTTGGATTTTTCCTGAATTAATGGAGCATCGTCTGGGTGTGTTGTAGACCCAGGAGGTAATTTTTCGTATTCTTCCTGTGAATATCCCAAGAGATCAGTAATTGATTCAGTCGTATACAAAATCTTCCCATTTTTATCAATAAGTGCAATTCCTTGACCACTTTTTTCAACAAGTGCCCTAAATCGTTCTTCACTGTGTTTTCTTTCTGTTACGTCTCTAAAATTAATAACCACAGCATTGACCAACGGGTCTAGGAGCAAATTGGTGCCGGTTGCCTCAACCCAAATTATTTCTTTATCTTTTCTGACCGTTCTGTATTCAACTGTGACCGATTCACCTGGTTTGGAGACAAGAGATGCAAGGATTTTCATGACATAATCTCTGTCATCAGACAAAACCAAGTCAAACCCCGCTTTACCTATCAATTCATCGGCTGTATATCCCAAAATTTTTAACACAGAAGGACTTGCATAAAGAATTTTTGAAGATATATCTATTAGCACAACCGCATCAAAACTCTTCTCAATCAAAATTTTGAATTTTTCCTCCTGTTGAGCAATAGCCTTTTTGCTTTTGCTTATCTGAAGAATTGTCGCCGCAAAAGTAATTGCAGTCACCGAAAAAACACCCAAAAATACCTGAAGAAGAATTAGCGAAGCATTTATCGACCCCTTATTTGAAAAAGGCCCAAAACCGTGAATTGTGTTAAAAATAGAAATTATTGCAACAAGAAGAGTTATTGAGACAGCACCCCTCCTACCAAACCAAAAAGCAACCCAAACTCCAAGCGGGATGCAAAGATATACAAAAGGTATAATATTTAAAAATATAAGCTCAGTTACAATTAGGGTAGCAAGGATTGACACAAATAAATTTAATGCGCCTTTAGCTGAAAATTTTATCCTAGGATGAATTGCCCAAACAATAAAGAAAGGAGCAATAACAAGTGCCCCGCCCATATCTCCTAGCCACCAGGTTAACCATACTGGCCAAAAATCGCCAACTTTTGCTAAATGCCCCAAAATAAGCGTTAATACACCGATACTTGCGCTAATTCCCGTACTTATGGAGGCTGCAAAAAAAACATACTTAAAAATATCTTCAATAGCATCAAATGCATTAACTCCTTTAGCAAATCTTCCCACAAGATATGACGCTGCCAGTCCCTCTAAAGTATTTCCAAAAGCAATACCAAGGGAGGTAAAAATTCCCCCTGCTGTAGTTATATTGACAAAAAAAGCACCCAAGAAAATTGCCGGGAATATCCTTACTCCAAAAATAAGCAGG
>DASVCQ010000147.1:0-4876 GCA_036381535.1 Patescibacteria group bacterium
GAAGAAGAAAATAATTAATTTTCATCACTTTTAAATTTTGATAATATTAATTAATGAAGATAAAAATCTTACAACTTAATATCTGGGCAGGCTCCCGCTTCCCTGCTCTCAAAAAATTTCTAAAGGAAAATGATTTTGATATTTTATGTTTTCAAGAAGTTTCTGGCCCTAGAGACTCTGGGAATGTTCATGTAGAATTTGACTCTTTTGATGCACTTGAAAAAATATTGGGCAAAACCCATAATTCAAGACTCGTAAAATCAAATATTTTTGCTGCCGATCCCAATAACCAGTACGAGGCAAATGCAATATTTTATAAAAATGCTCTACAACTTATTTCTGAGGATATTCTTTGGCTAAATAAAAGAGATACCCCCTTCCCCCAAAACGGACCATTGGAAGAGTTGGGCCGCAGTGCGCTTTTACTTACCTTGAGTAAAAATAGTAAAGAATTTTTGGTTATAAATGCTCATCTTGCTTGGGCACAAACATCAATTGAGCAACCCCACCAAAGGGCTCAAAATCTCAAACTTGTAGAAAAGATAAAAGATTTAAATAAACCATGGATCCTGACAGGAGACTTCAATATTTCACCTGAGAATCAAACCATTCTAGATCTGGAAAAATTAGGGAAAAATCTTACAAAAGAGGTTGGGGTATATAACACTATAGATCCAACAGTCCACACTGCATGGGAGAAAATAAAACCGGGCTTTCCTGTTGATTACATTTTTGTAAGTCCTGATATAAAAGTTAATAGATTTGAAATATTGGAAAATATCCACATGTCAGATCATTTTGGACTTACAGTAACTATTGAGTTATAAGAAAACAATTCAGAAATAAAACCCCACTTCCACATACTAAATACCAAATACTAAATACTATTTACAGAGGTAGTCCCATTTTTTCTTTTACTTCAAGCATTGTCTCCCTTGCAATAGCAAGACAATTTTCGCGGCTTTCTGCCAATATCTCATCAACAACTTCTGGATGCTCTTCGAAATATTTTCTTTTTTCCTGAATTGGTTTTAGCTCCCTATATATTTCCTCGGCAATAAATTGTTTCATGTCTCCGTATCTAATTTGTCCTTTTTCATAGTCTTCCTTAAATTTTTTGTGCATGTCGTCTCTATTGAATAGCGCTAGAAGTGTAAAAAGACTTGCTACTCCTCCCTCTTTAGGGACCGGCCCCCCTGTTGTGCCGCTATCTGTTGTCACCTTTGCCAATTTTTTCTTTATTGTTTCAAAATCATCTGCTAAATAAATAGAACTTCCTTCTACTGTTTTACTCATCTTTCCTTTGCCTAAAAGGGAAGGGACATATTCTCCCTTTGTCTTAAATCTCTTTGCCTCAGGAAAAGTCTGTCCATAGAGAGAATTAAATTTTCTGGCTATTTCTCTTGCAACTTCCAAATGAGGCTCCTGATCTATGCCAACCGGTACCAATTCACTCTTATAAAGCAAAATATCTGCTGCCATAAGAATCGGATAATTAAGAAGTGCTACAGTCACATTTTTGGGGTACTGTGCCTTTTTTTCCTTAAATGTTGGCAAGTCCTCAAGTGGAGCAAGTGGATATACGCTTGATAAATAGTAAGCAAGTTCTGTATGTTGAGGAATTTGTGACTGAATCTCAAGTCTGCACTTTTTAGGATCAAGCCCAACTGCCAAATAATCCAAAATAACATTTCTGATCTGCTCGCGAAGAAGCTTTGGGTCATATGGAGTTGTCACCGCATGAGCATCCACTACACTAAATGTGCAGTCATATTCATCTTGAAGAGCAAGAAATCCTTTTGCAGCACCCAAATAGTTGCCTAGATGAAGTCTGCCTGATCCTGTTGCCCTCATTCCTGAGTAAACTCGTTTTCTATTCATATAATTATTATCCTTTTGTCATTCTGAACTTGTTTCAGAATCTTATTGTTCGAACGAAGTGAGAAATAAAATACTTCTCGCTTTGCTCGAAGAATAAATTAATGTATCTTACTTCCCGGCTCTACCTTTTTTTCTGGTACTAAAAAGGACAATGTTTCTGCATCCTCCCCCGTTGCCAAAATCATCCCTTGGGACACATATCCTCTAAATGTTCTTGGCTCCAAATTTACACAAACTGCTATCTGCTTTCCGACAAGTATAGACGGGTCTGGAATAAATGGACGAATGGCCGACATTATTTGCCGGGCGTCTCTGTCGGGATACTTTTCCAAAAGCTCAGGCAAGTGCTCCACATCATCATGATTCTCCTCTGTTAAAGGTCCAAAATCAAATATCAATTGAATAAGCCTGTCTGCATCCGGCACTATATTTGCCTCAAGCACTGTCCCTATCCTAATTTCTACTCTACTAAAATCATCAATATTTATTGTATTCATAGTTATCATTTTACCATGTTTGTCTGCCTGAGAAAACTCTCAACCTCTCTAAGTAATTCTGTGCCGTCTCTAGAAAACGGCACAATATAAAATTACCGAGAACAATATATGTCATTAGACAATATTCTCCGAACCCTGCTAGCATTTTCGTACGCAGAATCTTCTAGCTTATAAACTAAAATGTATGCATCTCCTTCTTCAATCTTCAAGTTATCATAAGCTTCTTGAATGGAAGGATCTTTTGACTTAGGAGGCTTTTCTCCTGTTAACATCCCAGCACTATACGCTTTCGGCATTTTTATTCGCTCAAGAGAAAAATCAGAAATTCTTCCTTGCCGCTTTAAGTCTCCCAGCATATGCGTTAACCCGGTTTCAACCAATGGATTCTGAGTTCTTGTAAAAAATCCACCTAATTGATGCTCATCCATAAGGATATTTATTCGTTCTTTATTTAGTCGCTCATAAACTCCTTGCCCTTGTGCTTCCTTGGCAACTGCCGCACCTGCAAAATAAACACGCGGCTTATCCGGTAGATTTGACCGGTCAAACGTATACCTTGGGCTAGTATTTCGATCTGTAGTACTAAACCCAACAACTTGATTCCTGTCATTTAAGGCAAGACTAACATAATCACCCTTTACATGATTCATCGCATCATTTCTGTCAAAATTTGGTTGTCCAAAAGCGCTTTTGACACAAGAATAAATATCTTCAGCATAGGGCCCCAAGTCTTTTGCAGACCTTACATTTTTAAATGTCATAAATCTATACGGAGAATGAGAAAAACGTTCTCTAGCATCATTCTCTACACTTTTTCCATTTGTCATATATTTCACCTCCTTTTCTCAAGCACAAAAAAACCTCTCATGCTTGAGAGGTCATCCTTTAATCTTTTTAAAGCAACAGGAACTAACCTCTCAAATCTGAGAAGTCAGTCCACCATGCACTTACATCCTGGATATTTGTATTTTGAATTTGTTTAGAATTTAGTATCTTAGTATTTAGATTTTTTTTATTTAACATATTTAAATTTTCCTTCTTTTATTTCTTTTGCTCCTCGGGTGATAGTTGCAATTCCAACTCCCAGTTTTTCAGAAATCGTTCTTTGTGCTATCCCCTTTTTGAGCATTTTTATTATTTCGAGTCTTTGGACTAATTCTTCTTTTTCAGAAGGAGTAAAAATTCCTTCAATAAGATTTTCCATCTCTGCCTTACTTTTAGCAGAAAGAAAAATGTTAGTAAGAATAGAATTAGCCTTCACTTTGTACTAGTATACTAGTACGATAGTACTTTGTCAAGTGGTTAGTTTTCTAAAAATAAAGATTCAACTTTGTACTAACGCCTTACATTTAAAACTCTGGTAAAATCAAGTATACTAATCTCATGACCAGCGAATCCATGCCTATCCCAGAACCTCCTTTGTCTCCTCGCTTTGAAAGAGGAAATTTAATTCCCTCTGAAGTCAAAGAATTTGACGGTGGGATTTTCGTTGGCTATTTCTATCCGCATTTACAAATATCCATCAACAAAAGGCTTCAAATGCCGCATGGGGATAAAAGTCTCAAACACGTCATAACAGAATACGATAAGACTCATCCTGAGCAAAAACAACCCCTAATTAGCAAATTAGTTGAGGGTGAAGACAGAAAAGATACCAATGGAAAAGTCATGGGCCGAATTGGCGGACTCAAACAAGACATAGCCCATGGGCTAGATGTTGCTGGTATTACTCATCAAGAAGTAGCACAACGATCCATTCCTGAGGACAAAAGACTTTTATATGTTGAGCATATGAAAAGCAACAAAATGCATGGATTAAGAAATATCCATTTTGAAAAAGATGACAACGGAAATTTGACCGCTGTTATGGACAGTGTGGGAATTTCTTATCCATCCTACGTGTACTTAAGGAGTCCAGAATTACCTGAAGCTATGCTTGACTTGGCAAATCCCACAGGCACAGCCGTAGTACTTGAGACAAGTGACAATAAATTTATCCTCCAATACCGTAAGCCTTATGACCCTCAAAAGCATACAGGTAATAAAATGCATGGAGGCATCCCTGGAGCAAGTGCTGCCGGAATGTGGAAGCAAATTGTTGACAGCCCTGAATCAAATGCCAAACAAGAAGCAAGGGAAGAATTAGGTCTTCATATAACTCCCGATAAAACAACAGCCTTTATTATCGACCAGGCAAAGGAATTATCAGAGCGCGAGCTGCATTTGGAGGTTAACGACCTTTCCAATATGTTTGTGACAGGACTCTCAGGAGATCTGGCAGTTGTTCATGCAGAAGTACTGCTCCTTGGTAAATTAAATATTGATACCTCAACGCTTGAGCAAAGGTCTCTTCACACAAAATATGTCAATGATCCAGAGTATGACTTTGAAGAAAAATTTGTAACAATTCCCGCAACATCAGAATCCGTTTGGAATTTACTTACCAGAGTAAAATGTCCCCTACCTGCCAACCATATCGCAGCGTTTACAGCAGCAGG
>DASVCQ010000148.1:0-7929 GCA_036381535.1 Patescibacteria group bacterium
AAAGAATTAGCACTAAAAATACTAAGAATGCAGGCTGTTGGGCAAATAGAGACACTCAAGCAACAACTTCTAGGATAAATAATGGTACCTATCCCATCAAAGCAGGTAAGCAATTATTCTATGTCATGCTGAACTTGTTTCAGCATCTCAGTCAAACCCAAGAAGATCCCGAAACAAGTTCGGGATGACAATACCTGTTATCAAGGGATAAATGCCTAATTTCCATCTTAACTTTATAATCGTTAATAAACTATAAACAGAATATGACTTTGCCAAAAGATAGCGGAGAGACAGTATATTTGGACAGGGGAGGAGCCGGTGCTTTTTTAAGAGATTTTGCAGATGAATTTATCCATTTAGACAGCGACTCAGACTCAAGAGAAAATGCTAGAACATTTAAGTGGATAGCAGCAACAATTGGCGCACTTACTTTCGGTGGATCAGATGTTCTTAATACATCTTCGGATAGCACGGGCCTTTTCATAGCAGGTGGAATTCTGGGCGTTAGCGCTTTGCTGGGGGTTATACACAGGACCTATAATGGACTTACTGTAGCTGCTAATAAAAGTATAGATAGAGTAGAGGCAAGAGAGGCCGCTTTAAGACGTGGTGACAGAATTTACTATAACTGACTTCTTCTTCTATAAGATTTTTTAGACACTACTACTTCTGAATCATCTTTTAATTCCTGGATAAATCCAACCATTGGGTCTTTATCTACAGTGCTTTCAAGTCCCACAACAATTTCACGGTTAAGACCGGATATTGGACCTTTAGTGTAATTTGAGGAGCCAACGATATCTCGTACACTGCCTTCATTTCTTATAAGTTGCGCGCCTTTAAAGTGAATCATGCCATGAAGGCCATCTTTTTCTCCTTTGTATTTATAAAGTGTTACTCCACCCTTTAGGAGACGTTCTTCCCAATGAGATAAATTTTTATGGGCTATTCTTCTAATAAAGTCTTGAAGAAAACCAGGTATTATTTTTGCAAATCCAAATTCATCTATTTTTTTATGGTTATAAAGAGCATGATTATTTTCAGAGGGAATAATTAGACTCACATCTACTCCTCTTTTTGAGGCACTAGTTATTCTTCGAGTCAAAGTGAAAAAACCTGGATATGGGGTAACAACCGTTACTGACTCTTTTGGTTTGGCTTTTCTTAAAAGCCTGAATGTCTCCTCAGTTGCGTCATGTGCACCAAGAATACCTAATCCGAAAATTCTTGGCCAGAAACTGTCTGTTGCCACCACAATATCTCTCTCTTTTCCACTAGTAGGATCTTTTGAAATAACTCTTCTATAACCCCTTCTATCTGCATTTCTGACAATAGATCCAAAGCCGTCAATCGCAAGCTGCCCAAGAGAAAAGGGAAGACCCTTTAAAATATCTTTTCTATATTTCTTCCAATACTCTGATGGATTTTTTACGCTATAAACCCTCTCCCATCTTTTAGCATGACCTTCTGTATCTTCAAAGTCCTCAGCTAAGGCCTTAACAACCTGCCCTCCCTCTAGATATATTCCTGCGTCTTTCCATTCACTTTCATGATGAGAATTTACGTTCGCGCTCCCAACAATTGCTTTAGAAATTGCATCAGATGGAATATCTGGCCTTGCATCAACCAAAAATAATTTTTTATGATCTCTATGCCAAATATTTGAAAAAAGTTTTAGAGAATTGGTTATTTTATTTTTTAAATCAAAACTATTTGTTATTTTTACATCGTCCAAAACCCCTTTATCCCGAAGAGCAATAAGCATTTCATTTGTTCTGTCACGCCTTGCTCTTGCATCTTCATTTTTCTTGACACGCTCGCCGTTATGTAGATGTTCTATAGAATTATCCACCAAAATCCTGACTTTAAGATTGGGATTTCTAGTCTTTGCCTCCTCAATTGCCTCAAGAATTGCTTTTCCGGGTCCGTCTGCCTCAAAGGAGTAATACTGCATGTCAACGCTGTATTTAGCCGATTTAATTGATTCAACCATTCTCGAGAAAATTTCTTTTCCTGACTTTAGGAGTTCTTTTTTGCCGAAAATCAAAGGCAATTCAGAGGGGAGTGAAGCGGGAATTCTTTCAGTTATTTGCATACCTGAGCTATAACCATACTATAATTTGATTTAAAAGGCAAACCTTTGCTATACTACAAGCCATGGAAAAACGTCCATTTTCCCCAACAGAAAATTTACCTACTAACTTTGGTGAAGTTAAGGTAGAAAAATTTTCTTACGATAGCCAATCAGGCCCTATCCAAGGAATTAGAGTAAGAGCAGAAAAGATCAAAGACCCTCAAGCAGTATTGTATGGGCCCGGTTGGGGAGCAACTATTATGACTCATCTTTCTCCAATCAAGCAGTTGGCACAAAGAGGGTATGACGTAATTTCTATTACTCCTCCCAGTACAACAAATCGAAAAAAAGATGGATTTCCAAGTATTGAATATGCAAAGGGAGAAGCGCAGGTACAGGCACTTCAAAAACAATTTGTCACTCGGGCAAGTCTTGTAGGTCATTCTGAAGGATGTATAAATGTTAGCATTGCAGCACTCATTGCACTAAATCATAATATTAAAATAGACAGCCTTGTCCTAGTAGCACCTGGCGGTCTAATAGGTAAAGATAGAACTGGAATTCTTATCCCTAGATTTTTCTTTAACGCTGCCGTTGAGCCTCGCCTTACCGGAGAAAAAGGGGACAGGGCAAATGCCAAATTGCGAAGAAGTGAAGCTATTAAGACTATTGTTACAAACCCAATCCTAGCCTTTAAAGAAGCTCAAGCAATAGCAAACACCTCTCTTTCAGATATTCTTAAAGAGTTGCATAGACGTGGTGTAAAAATTGCGGTAGTCCAGGGAGATAATGATCTTGTTTTTCCTCTTGAAAAGATGATTCCTGAGGCAGAAAAGTGTGGTGTAGATACCTTTTATGAGGGCCCAAAAGGCCGTGGAGGACATAATGGAATTGTTACTCAACCTGAAAGTTATACAACACAAATTGTTGATGCACTCAAAAGATTATCTCCTAAAAAGTAACAGCTCTTCTTTTTTGAATATCCATAACTTTGAGGAATGACTCTTTTATTTTTTCAACTTCATTTTTATCAAATCCGTTTTTTTCCTACACAAAAGACCCTAGGTATTGCATTGAATCAACTACTTGTTTTGATATATCAGGAAAATATTTTCCAACGTATGACTTGTCAATAAGAGTATTCGCCTCAGCACTAATCACATCTTATTTATACAATATTTGAAGCAACTTGTTGAAAATATAGGCCTATTGAGTCCCCTCAGTCCAAGAAGAAAGGTAGTGTCTTTGCTCTTTTGTAAGATGATCTATAGTTATCCCCATAGCCTTCAATTTAAGAGATGCCACTTCTTTATCCAATTTCTTAGGCAAAACGTATACTTTTGGAGATAATTTTCCTTTATTTTTTACAAACCATTCAGCAGCGAGTGCCTGATTGGCAAAGCTCATATCCATAACCTCAGCTGGGTGTCCCTCTGCAGCTGCAAGGTTAACCAGTCTACCTTCCCCCAAAACATAAAGTTTTTTACCATTTTTTAAGATATATTCATCTAATTGGTTACGTATTCTTCTTTTGCTTTTTTTGGTATTTTCAAGGCCTGCCATATCTATTTCAACATCAAAATGTCCGGAATTTGCAACTATCGCGCCGTTTTTCATTGAAAGCATACTCTTTAGAGACAAAACATGTTTGTCGCCTGTTGCACTGACAAAAATATCTCCAAATTTTACAGCCTGACTCATTTTCATAACTCTATACCCATCCATTGCCGCCTCAAGTGCACGTACAGGATCTACTTCCGTTACCACTACATTTGCACCCATTCCATGGGCTCTTGAAGCAATTCCTCGGCTACACCACCCGTATCCGGCAACAACAACTGTCTTTCCGGCAAGAAGCACATTTGTTGCGCGAATTATCCCGTCTATTGTTGATTGGCCAGTCCCATATCTGTTATCAAACATATGCTTTGTATCAGAGTCATTTACCGCAACAACAGGAATTTTTAGTGCTTTATCTTTTTCCATTGCCTTAAGTCTAATAACACCCGTAGTTGTCTCCTCAGAAGAGCCGATAATTTCTTTAAGTTGCCCCTGCCTTTTGGTATGAAGTAAACTCACCAAATCCGCACCATCATCCATAGTAATATTTGGATGGTAGTCTAGTGCAGAATTTAAATGTGAATAATAACTTTTACTGTCTTCTCCTTTTATAGCATACGTATCTATTTCAAAATCCTTTACTAATGACGCAGCAACATTGTCTTGGGTGGAAAGGGGATTTGATGCACACGCTACAACTTTTGCACCTCCTATTTTGAGCGCAATAAGCAAATTGGCTGTTTCTGAAGTAATATGAAGGCAACAAGCAATAGTAAGATTTTTAAAAGGTTTTTCTTTAGCAAACCTTTCCTGAATTGTCGCAAGGACTGGCATTTGCTGTCCTGACCATTCAATTTTTAATTTTCCCTCGGGGGCAAGAGAAAGATCTAATACATCAAAAGTTTTTGTTTTATTCATAACACTTTATTCTTCGAGCGAAGTAAAACGAAGTCGAGAAGTAATAAAGCAGTTCTCGACAAGCTCGAACAATAACTTTACAACTGTAACATATCAGCAAAATTTTTTCTATATCTTTCTTGAAATTGCTCGGTAGTAAATTTATGCTCTTGGGTTCCGTAACATTCTATAGCAAAACTGCTTGCAACAGCTCCCATTTGTCCGCAAATTTGTAAATCAAATCCTCTTTGTACACCTGCCAAAAAACCTCCCCGCCATGCATCTCCCGCACCTGTCGGGTCTACAATTTCTTTGGGACGGGCTATACCGATTGTATATACTTTTCCCTTTGACTTAATTTTTGCTCCCTTTGCGCCAAGAGTTGTAATGATAATTTTCCCCTCAAGAAGAGAAGGCCATTTCTTGCCCAATCTTTTTTCCATAAGCGCCATTTCATAATCATTACCCAAAAAATATTTTGCATGCTGTATACCAAGCGCAATATCTTCATCAGTCAAACCTGACAATAAAAGACTCGGGTCAAATAAATAATCCAGACCCAATTTTATACACTGTTTTGTAAAACCCATTGTCCCGTCCCGTCCGCACGGGCCAATTAGTACCAAGTCTCCCTTTTTTGCAATTTTTGAGAGTCTAAGCTTGGAAGACTTTGAGGCAGCACCATATGAATATCCCCATATTTGATTATTTGCTTTATCAGTTATGGCAAATCCGGTTGAGGTGAGCTCATTCTCATCTTTGACTACATCTGGCAGCAAAAATCCAATTTTTTCATAATCATTTTCAAATTCGCTAATATCCTTTCCAACCATCGCAAATAATTTACTTTTTGTATTAAGTAAGGAAAGGGTGTAGTAAGTATTGGCTGCAGTACCGCCACGTCGTCTTTTATGATTGTTGACTATAAAAGACAAATTAATTTTGTGAATTTCAGTAGGCAAAATTGAATCCTCAAATTTTCCGGGAAAATCAACAATAAAATCATAAGCAATGCTGCCTGTAAGAATTATCATAGGATTATTAAACCCCAGATTGGGATTTTTATCAAGTACAAAAGCACTTGACACATTGAATGGTTATTGTTATTATCACAATGACAATTGATAGAAGACATTGGCGTCTCCCGCAGGGGAGATTTTTTTGTAAAAATTTTATTTAAGAAAGGAGATAGTTATGACAGAAGAAGATTTTGATCCAGGGCATACAAATTATGAACTTACAAACGATGAAAAGGAAGATTTGAGAAAATTAAGTGAAAGATATTCAAATTTAGACGCCAAAGACAAAAAGGATCCAAAACCCAGTAAAAAAGAACTTGCTAGGCAAGAAATATCCTGGCTAAACAGTCTTTTTGAAAGGCCAAGCGTAGAAGATAGCCGCTTACCTAACTATACTGTACCAACAAGTGATTCTCTTGATTTTGCAAATACCGAAATAGTAGCCGGAACTACAATTGATGCAAAAAAAGAGAAGGAAGTTAGGCAAAGACTTGAGGAAGCAAGGGAAATGGCAATAAAGAGAGGACAGACAGCAAGAAGAAGCTTGCCAACTAGAGATTCAAACTCCAAATTCTAAACTATAAATATAAATTTGGTGCCGAGAGTCGGAGTCGAACCAACATGGCCTGTTCTTCAGACAGGTGCCTTGACCACCTTGGCTATCTCGGCAAAGATCTACTCTGAATTATAACAAAATTAGGCAGCAGAAGGAAAGAGGTTATATATGACAAAAGATGCAGATATAAGACCATCACTAGTCAGACTAGGTACAGGTAAAGACTATTTGGAGAATAATGCCTTTGCCAAAAGGCCAGATCATCCAGTCATTAATGCTGAAGGGGATAAGTGGAGCCTCAGGCGTGAAGCAGAAATAGATGCTAAAAGGCATGACACCAAGGCAAAAGAGGCTTTGGCAAAAAAATTGGGAGAGGTACTTTCTGAGCCAGGCATGGATATAATGGATGGAAAAAGAAAAATAACTGTTAGATACAAACCCCAACTTGTTGAGTACAAATTCAGATTTGGTCAAAAAGGAGAAGTCGGGGTAGGCAGCGGTAATGGTAAAAGTAAAGTTGGCGATATTTTGGGAAAGGATGCACAAGGCCAGGGTCAGGGACAAG
Source organism: Patescibacteria group bacterium (assembly GCA_036381535.1). Classification (GTDB taxonomy): domain Bacteria; phylum Patescibacteriota; class Microgenomatia; order Levybacterales; family UBA12049; genus DASQJJ01. The sequence continues at coordinate 6,672 of DASVCQ010000148.1, forward strand.
GAGCAGGAGAGGGGGGCGAGGGTGAGGCGGAATTTGACCATGCCGAGGCATCAATTAATGAAGTACTCAGATATACTTTTGAGGATTTGGAATTACCTCGCAGTAATCGAGCAGGACAGAATAGGGATCAGGGAATTCAATTTACAGATGTCAGAAAAGCAGGTCCATTGGGAAATTTAGATAAAAGGCGCACATTCAGAGAAAACATTAAGAGAAATGCAATGCATGGTGACGCGCGTCTAAAGGATGTTAAAAATGAGGATTTGCGTTTTAAGGTTTGGGAGAATAATGCCAACAAGCAAATCGGTGCAGTTGTCATGGTAATGCTTGATGTCTCAACCAGTATGACCAAAGATCAATTAAGAGCTGCAAAAGCAGCAGCAAGACTTCAGTATCTTTTCCTCAAAACCAAATATCCTGATGTAGATATGGTATGCATTGCTCATGCAAATCAGACTCGCGTATTTGAAAAAGGGAATTTGGACGAATTTTGGACAGTAGTGGGAGGGCTTGGAGGAGGGACTGATGCCTATGCTGCTTTTAATACTGCCAACCAACTTGTTAAAGACCGCTTTAATCCCAATGAATATGACATCTTCGGACTTTACTTAGGAGACGGAGAAGACAATCCGCACAAAGAAAAAGAATTAGTTGAGGGCGCGTCAGAATTTTTTGAAAATGCATTGCAATTGGGATTTGGTGAAGTAGGAAATCAAAATTCTTGGGGCAAAAATCTGAGGGGAAGACTCAAACATGCTGCAGGACATAAAAATAAAGAAAAATACAAGCCTGTTTGGCTGGCTGATGAGAGTCACGCGATAGATGTACTAAGAGCACTTTACCAAAAGGGAGGAAAAAGGGTAGCCTAGACTACCAAGCCATTGCTTTTACCTTAGCAACCACCTGATCTAGAGTAATATTGGACTTTATCAAAAATTCTACAGCATTGTAATAATTTTTTGTTTGCGTTATATTTTCTGCTTCGCCTGCATTGGTAAGTACTATAACTGGAAGTTTTTTAAATTCCTTTATTTCTCTTAAATGATGAAGCATGCTCATTCCGTCCATAACTGGCATCATCAAATCAAGCAGCAGGATATCAGGAGGTGTTTCTTTTAATTTCTCAAGCCCCTCTTTTCCATTTTCTGCGGTAACTACAGTGTAATTTTCATTAGTAAGTCTATCCTTTAGGATATTTAAAAGAGGCTTGTCATCCTCAACAATCAAAACTGTTTTTTGCTGAAAGTTATTTTGTGGT
>DASVCQ010000149.1:0-3970 GCA_036381535.1 Patescibacteria group bacterium
AGCTAATGTTGAGATGTAATCTCCAATTATACCCTTACCTTTGGCAGAAGCTGCTTTTTCAGCTGGGATAGATTTGATTGTGATAAAACCCAAATATAAAAGAAATAATCCTCCCACTAGTCTAAGCAGGGATTGTTGGTTTACAAGAAAGGTAGAAATAGAAGTTAATCCAAAACCAGCAATCAGACCATATGTAGCGTCTGCTGTTGCAGCTCCAAGTCCAGAAACAAAACCTGCAATTCTTCCTTGGGTTAAAGTCCGACGAATGCACAAAACTCCAATAGGACCAACAGGGGCAGCAATAGAAAAACCAATTAATAAGCCTTTTAATAAAAATGAATCCATATAAAAAGTATATCAAAAGTCCTTGCCCATTTTTGGGTGAAGCAAAATTTTACAAATTATCCAAAGTTTTTTTTAGGATTTCTTTTAATTGTTTTCTTCCATATCCACTTTTTAAAAATGTTTCTCGCGCTTTTGCATCTTCTTCGTTAACAAAATATTCATAGTGAATAAGCTTTACAGGAATTCTATTTTTGGTAGCTTCAACTTCTCCTTTTGCATGCTGGATCAGTCTTCGTTTGAGATTATTTGTATAACCAATATAAAATCCAAGATCTTTTAGAGAGTAGAGAACGTAGGTATAAAATTTACTAGTTGAAACGTCTGACGTTTCATTCATATAAATCAATTATATAATTTGAGGAAGTCGCGTCAAACGCGATCCCTCGTCAAATCGGGGGAACCGAGTTTGACTCGGGGGTGGCTGACGGGTGCTGCCCCCGCTATATACAGGTCCACAACCTGTCGCCTCGCTGCTTGGCTCCAACCACCATAAAAAGCAAAATGCTTAGTACATACAAGTATATCAAAAAATGAAGCCGGTCTCAATCTGAAGAAAAAAATATCATTGAGGCAAAATCAGTTGACAATAACCATTCACTTTCATAAAATGCACAAATGCTTTCCAAATCACCCGACCAAATAAAATGTACAGGTTTCCCATTTGTTACCGAGTCTGCTCTTGCTAACGGTAAAATTCTTCAGGAGATAGTACTTAGATGTGATTGGTGTGGAAGAAGAGACGCAAGCAACATAGTTGGAGCAAAAGATGCAGATACACAAATAGAAGTAGAATCCAAAAGACTCAAAAGACAGGCAAGATGTCCTTTTAATAAGTAGTTTTCTTTTTAAAGAGACTTGCAATAACTGCTCCTGTTACAAATCCTCCAATATGTGCAAAAAAGGCAATCCCGCCACTACTGGCAACAGACAAAGATCCTGCTCCTGAAAAAATTTGAAGTACAAACCAATATCCAAGCATTATAAATGCCGGTATATCAATAAATGTAAAAAAGAAAAAAATTGGTACCAAAGTCTTTACTCTGGAATACGGATACAAGACAAAATACGCCCCCAAAACGCCTGCAATTGCACCCGATGCACCAAGCATAGGAATTGTGCTTGTCGGCATAAGAAAATATTGCAGTAAATTTCCGGCAATTCCAAAAATAAAATACAAAAAAAGATAAGTTAGGTGGCCAAAATAATCTTCAACATTATCTCCAAAAATCCACAAAAACCACATATTAGAGAGAATATGAAGCCATCCGCCGTGCAAAAAAATAGCACTTACAAATGGAATAAGTGTATTAAAATTATTAAAGTTAACTAAAGAGGGAATAAGTGCAAATTGATTTATAAATCCGTCAGGACTTGGAGCAGACAATTCCTTAAAGAATACATAAGAAGTAATTAAAATAAGGAAAATATTCACCAAGGGAAATTTTCTGGAGGGAATAGAATCAGAAATCGGGAACATAATTTAATTTTACACCAATTTGACAATCGTGACTGAAAGTTATAAAAAATGTGATTGCTTGCCTCACTGCCATACCTATTATATAATTCTCACCTATGCCTCCGGAAAGAAATAAGAAGGTTAGAGAAAATAAAAAAGAAGAAAAAGAAAAATTGTGGGTACGTAGTGCAACTATCCGTCCACACCACGTAACTGGTATTCAAAGTGTCCGTGACGCAATCGCCGGGACAACTTCTGTTGATGATTTGGCCCGCAGTCACATAATAGGTAGATACGACGCTAAAATCGCAAGACGAGGGAAGGATAAGTCAGGCTATGATGACGACGTTGTAGATGAAAATATTTTGAGTTTGGTCAATCAAATTGCTGTATTAAGAAAATATTTCAACACTCTTCGGACACTTCCTGACAGCGCTTATGTAGGATTGGATCTAGATTTGGACGGCTTATGTGATGCATGTCCTATTGGCAAACATTGCACAGGCACCAATTATGAAAGCACTAAAAAGCCTAGAAGCACCTTTAATTCTGAAGTTGGGCAATTACTTATAATTGAAACAAATCTAATGATGAATGGATTTGTTGAAGGTGTTGATTATATAAGAGTAATGACTGACCATACGCTTTACAATTATGGCGGGCGAATATTAGCAGATTCAGCTCCAGGAACTGTAGAAAAGGTCGTCTTTCCTAGCATTACAGTGCGAATGGGAGCTTTGCGAAAGATTTGTAAATAAAAATTACAAGAAAGTATTTCTGATAAATTTGACATACAAGACTTTAGGGACTATAAAGAAGTCATGACACTTGAAGGAGCATGGACACCGGAAGGAGATTTTCTTCCAAATAGAAAAGACATAGATGAGCCGGCAGGTCAATCATTTATTCCTGGAATAGAGGTCTCACACTGGATTCGAAAGGGAGCAAAATGGGCAGAACGCGTAAAATCCATTTTGGCAAAAAGAAAGTCAAGAAGGGCAGCAACCTAATTTCTTACACAATTCTTACAATTTTTTTTACTATATCCCCTTGATTTGGAGTATCCCTTTTACAATTTACCATCTTGATTTTATCTGTAGGGCATGTTACTATCGCGTCATCTGCTTATATTTTTGTTATTGTGAAAGAAATTATCCGTAAAGCACTGACAATAGTAGCCTCGATAGCGATTGTTTTACAATCCTTTACTCCTCTTGTGGCTTTGGCTCCACAGGTTGCCTATGCACAAGAAGTCTCACCTACCCCGATTCAATCGGGGCCTACCGATGCTCCGGCCCCAACAGACAGTGTTACTCCCACAACAGACCAAACGTCTCCTGCACCCACTAATAACGTTACACCAAGTGATACTGTGACTCCAAGTCCAGACTCAAGTGTTACAACCACTCCATCTGACACACCAACCCTGACAGATACTCCAACAGACACTGTTACCCCAACAGATAGTGTTACAACTACTCCAGATAACACAACACCATCTACGTCTACAGACGTCACCAACAATCCGTCCCAAGCTCCACCAACTGACACTGCAACACCTACTCCAGATAATTCTTCTAATGCAAGCGGACATTTAGACACGACTCTTTTAAGCCATGTAGCAGCAGATAGTCTAGACCTAAGTTCTTCCAACGACCAAAGCGCAACTCTCTCAACAGACAAAGCAGATTACAGTCCAACAGATACAGCAGTTATCTCAGGCTCAGGCTTTGTCGCCAACAAATCTTACAATTTGGAAATAGTCTCATCTGATGCACCGGCTGTTGATTTGGTAACTACTATTACTACAGACAGTAACGGATCTTTTGTCTATGCATATCAATTAGACGGTAATTACCGCCCAAATTACACAGTGTATGTAAAAGAAGGAGACAAAACAATTGCTACAACCACATTTACAGATAGTGCAACAACCCCGTCAGTTGATTTGTATTCTCAATGTTCAAATAATCTAGGTTCGGGATTTACAACAGGTGATACGGGATGCCGTTGGACAAATGGTGACTTAAACAGTAGCAACTCCAAGTATTATGAGGGAGATGCTACTCCTCAGCGTTTAGCAATTAAAGACTTAACAACAGGAGATCATACTGTCACCATACAATACGATACTACTAAAGGAGGTAAACATGCTTACGACTTTATAGC
>DASVCQ010000150.1:0-34382 GCA_036381535.1 Patescibacteria group bacterium
AAAGGAAAATTTTGGATAAAGATAAATTGATCCATCTTACCTATAAAGAATATAGTGGGAAAAATGTACAAAATGTAGACCGTGCAACTATTTTCTTGACTGGATGGTCTATGAAAGGGAATAGCAGGTCTTTAAGGCATATTGGACGCGAGTTACAAAAATCAGCTCCTGATGAAAAAATTTTTACAATTGCCTGTAGATCTCTTCGGACGAATGAAAGAATAAGATATGAAGCACACGCGGTAAAAGATTTCGTTAAGAATCAAGGAATAAAAGAGTTAACACTTATTGGATATTCCGAAGGAGCAACGAAGGCTATCTCAACGTCTGCATTGATTGAAGAAGACAAAGACCTAAGGCTTAGGGGATTAATACTTTCATCTCCTCTGGGCTTGTCTTGGACACCTAATATTGTCATAAGACTTATTAATGCAATGGCTTTTGCAATTCCAATTAATACATTGTCTCAAATAAGAAAAAATCCAAAAGAATGGAGAGCCTTTTTTTATGCTTATTCCGCTGGAATGGCTGTTTTCCGTGGTATCTTGGGAGAGGTTTTGAAGCAGGGGATACATTATTTGCCCAATCTTAAAAATGATGTTGATGAAATAAGTGAGAAAAATAAAGATATTTACAAAATTACATCTCCTGTCCTAATTATTGCAGGGGCTAAAGATAGCGTTGTAAAAAAAAGAGAAATAATAGGAGATATAAATTTAGATGCAAAAATGGGCATTCCAATTAAGGTTTTGGGTGCTGAAAAATTCAGTAGCCATGGACTACCCTTTTTAAGACCAAGGACATTTATCAGAGCCTCTCTAGGAGAATTGGAAAGAATCAGACAAGCCTAATTAAATGATTATTTAAATTTTTACGACTTATTATATATGGCGGTGGAGTTAACAAATATTAATGAAAAAGCAGAGTTTCAGGAAAGCCTAAGAAAAAAGTCTATGTCGGGTGAGGATCCAATTGTTCTTCTAGCTAGAAGTGGATTGAGTATGCCGTCTCATGTAGCAATTATTCCGGATGGAAATGGAAGATGGGCAAAAAAAAATGGACTGCCTATTTTGGAAGGACACAATAAAGGTGCAAAAGTATTGGAAAATTTACTTGATGATTTGGAAAATATTCCAGATATAAAGTTAATAACTCTTTGGGCTCTTTCTGTAGACAATTTGGTTAAGCGTTCGGAAATAGAAGTAAGCAATATTATGTCGCTTGCAGAATCAATGATAGACAGGCTTTTGCCTAGTATTAAAGCAAGAGGAAATAAATTTCTTCACATAGGAGATGTGACAAAATTGCCCAAATCCCTTCAGGAAAAATTGATCAATGCGCAAGATGAAACATCCCAAAATAAGGGCAAAACAATAAGGATTGGAATAAATTATCAGGGATTCCAAGAAGATGTTGCACTTGTAAATGCGGCAATAGAGCAATTTTCAACATTTGGTAGAAGACCTTCATCTAGAGCGGATATAGAAGATCTTAAAAGAATTTCCCAGACCCCACATGCGGATTTTGTTATCAGAACATCTGGTGAGCAAAGATTTTCAGGTTTTGGTGCAATTGCCGAGCAAGCAGAATTTTATGCACCCTCGACTCTTCTACCTGATATGACTTCACTTGACTGGGCTCTAGCACTATCTGAGTATGGCTTTAGGGATATGAGATTTGGGGGAAGAAAATAAATTTTTAAATCCGAATGATTTTGGTAAAAGTTACGACTAAAAAATACGGTAATAATTTAAAGCTTAATATATGAGTTTTGCTAGATTAGAAAATGTACGTTTGGTAAGTAGGTCACTCATTGGAAATGCTTTGGAAAATACTAAAAGTACTTTTGGAGCATACATTGAGTCAGTTGGGCGTGAGAATCCTACTCAATACAATCCAAAAGGGGAAGAAATAGCAGCAAATCTTGTTGAATTGACACATAAAGCTCTTCTAGAAAAAGATTCTCAAGATAGTCTGCTTTCAATCCCTTGGAGTACGCGTCGGGGTTTTAGGGTTGAAAAGGTACACCCTTCTCGTCTTGCGTCATCACTTATTGCCTATGCTGATTCCCAGGGGAAAAAGTTGGCAGATGAATACTTCCCTACCGCTGAAATTAAAGAATTTTTGAATGAGGTTAAAAATAAAGCACAAGAGAATGAGAAGCCTCTTACAGTACCTGAGCAATTTGAAGTTGCCTTAAATTTAACTGATAATAATCCTCTTGCTGCGTCTATACTTGCTCACAGTGCATATAGGGCAATAGCAAGAGTAAAAGATACCAGAATTTCACCTGATTTAGAATTTTCTCTAGACGAAATGATGGATATCTCAAGGAGTACTGCAGATTTTTATACAAATGATAGCCCTTCCAGGGACCCACTTGGGGATACTTACCATTGGTGGGCGTCTCATACTGCAGGACTTGGATTTACTCTTTCAAAAGAAAATTTTCCCAAAACATCCAGAATGTTAACTTGGATGTTTTATAATAGTGCCGCAATAACCACATTTGTCAGAAAGACAATACTTCATAAGACCAATCTCGCTAATCATCATAAAGATGTAGATAGACAAGGGTTACAGGTTGGAATAACTTTAGGGGAATTTTTAAAAAATATAAATTGAGTTACTTACTCCATCTGGCAAAAATTCCGGTTGAGAGAAGTCTTTTGCTTGTTTTCTCTTCAAGACACAGTTCTCCAACTTCTATTCTTCCTTTAGGTAAGAAATCTTCCATAACATTTTCAAGCATAAGGGCCGAGGATGAGATTGCATAAGCATTAACAATTACAAAAAGAGGATTCTTAGATAAAATTTTTGAGACATTTTCCATTAGTCTAGGAAAATTTTCATTAAATTTCCAAATTTGTCCTGTCGGACCGTGTCCATAGACAGGCGGATCCATAATTACTCCGTCATATGTATTTCCACGTTTTATTTCACGCTCCACAAATTTGACAGCATCATCCAAAATCCAACGTATTGGTTTGTCATTAAGTTTGGAGAGATCTTGATTGTCCCTAGCCCAGGTAATAGAGGGCTTACTTGCATCAACATGTGTTACTTTTGCTCCACTTTCTGCTGCTGCCAAAGACGCAATACCTGTATACCCGAAAAGGTTAAGAACTTGAGGTGTGCTGAGGTCGGAATTAAAATTTTCTTCACTAGGCTGCGCAAAATTATTTTTTACTCCCATTGAATTTGCTGGTGCTAACGCTCGTTCGGAAAATTTTATCCCTCCCCGCGTATGAGTTTCCTCTTTATTGTTCGAAACCGAAGGTTGAGAACTTCTCATTTCATTCGAAGAATAGCTTTTTATATTCTTTTTGATTTGCTCATCTATAAAATCCCACTGTAGACTTTGTTCTGGAAAAACTCCTGTATGTTTAAAAGAAGTAAGCCTTGCCCAAAAAGAAAGATTTTTATAACTCATTTTCCATTTTTCAGGAATATGCCTTTTGAATTTCCAAATGCCTTTATCATTTTGTGTCCTTATATATCTTACATCTGCATCAAGCCATTCTTTTTCAGAAAGTGAGGGTTTCCAAATTGCCTGAGGGTCAGGGCGCGCAGTAAGGTAAGGTCCGAATTGCTCAAGTCTCATTCCATTGCCGCTATCGAGAAGTTGGTAATCCTGCCAGCCTTTAGAAATTAATATTTGCATAATAGTATTATACAAAAAAATAACGTTAGTCTCTATTCTACTATTACCTTTTTATTTCAAAATATATCAAAGTATAGAAATTTTAAAAAAAGTAAAAAAGGGTGTTGACGAAAAAAAATAAATGTTGTATCATGTTTACAGACTCAAAAAAACGAGTCTTTCTTTTTAACTATATGGCAACATACCAAAGAACCAAACCACATGTAAATATCGGAACCATCGGTCACGTCGATCATGGTAAGACAACAACAACAGCAGCTATTACCACAGTTCTCGCTAAGAAGGGAATGGCAGAAGCAAAGAAATACGAAGATATCGATAACGCACCAGAAGAAAGAGCTCGAGGAGTCACCATTAATATCTCCCATCAAGAATACGAAACAGCAAAAAGACACTATGCACACATTGATGCTCCAGGTCACGCAGATTACATCAAGAATATGATTACAGGAGCAGCTCAAATGGATGGAGCTATCCTCGTTGTTAGTGCACCAGATGGTCCAATGCCTCAGACAAGAGAACATATTCTTCTTGCAAGACAGGTTGGAGTTCCAGCAATTGTTGTTTACATGAATAAATGTGATATGGTACAAGATCCAGAGCTTCTTGATCTTGTTGAAATGGAAGTTAGAGAGCTTCTTACAAAATACCAATACCCAGGTGATGATGTACCTGTTATTCGAGGTTCTTCTCTTAAAGCACTTGAAGGTGATCCAGAAGCAGAACAAAAGATTTTGGATCTCATGGATGCAGTAGACAGTTATATTCCAGATCCAGTCAGAGCACTCGACAAGCCATTCCTTATGCCTGTTGAGGATGTTTTCTCAATTAAAGGACGAGGAACAGTTGTTACCGGAAGAATTGAAAGAGGAGTTGTAAAAGTTAATGAGCCTGTTGAAATCGTTGGAATGAAGCCTACAGCACAATCTGTTGTAACTGGAGTTGAGATGTTTAGAAAGCAACTTGATGAAGGACAAGCAGGAGACAATGTAGGACTTCTTCTTCGAGGAGTTGAAAAGGATGATGTAGAGCGTGGTCAAGTTGTTGCAAAGCCAGGAAGTATTACTCCTCATACACAATTTGAAGCAGAAGTTTATGTACTTGCAAAAGAAGAAGGTGGACGCCACACACCATTCTTTAAAGGTTACAGACCACAATTCTATATCCGAACAACAGATGTTACAGGAAATGTTACACTTCCAGATGGTGTAGAAATGGTTATGCCTGGAGATAATACAAAGATGACTGTTGAGCTTATTGTTCCTGTTGCTATGGAAGATGGAATGAGATTTGCTATCCGAGAAGGAGGCAAGACTGTTGGAGCAGGAGTTGTTTCAAAGATTATTAAATAATAAATTGTCATCCTGAGCGAAGTCGAAGGATTTCACTAATTATCCGCCACTAGGCGGTTTTTTTGTGGATAATGACGTAATCGCACCTGATTTGCAAAACTTTTTTCCCTGAGCGTAGTCGAAGGGTGTATTGTAGCAACTTTAATGCTCTAACAAATTTTATAACGAGCTTGTCTAACTGCTCAGCAATAAATTTCTTTGGAAACTCCTGCTAGGAAGACGTGATATTGTTAGATTGATTGAAAATGACGGTAAAAAATTAGTTTTGATAGGATTTATTAATGATGCAAATGCAAAGGCTAAAAGAAGATAATATTTATTGTATACCAAAACTTCTGATATACTACCTCTGTGAAGACTATTTTACCCTCAACAAAAATTTATCTTTCAAAATCAACTATTCCCAATGCGGGGCGTGGAGTATTTGCAAATCAAGATATAAAAGCAGGTCAGGTAATTGAGATATGCCCTGTTATTGAATTTCCCAAGAAAGACTTAGAGCATCTAAGACAGACAATTCTTAGAAATTATTATTTCCAATGGGGAAAAGGCAATGAGACTGTTGCAGCATGTCTTGGATTTGGGTCTTTATACAACCATTCCTACGAGCCAAATGCTACATATATGAAGCACTGGGAGAATGCAACAATCCACTTTAATGCAATTAAAGACATTGCAAAAGATGAGGAAATAACGGTTAATTACAACCATGGCGACCCAAATGATAAATCTCCTCTTTGGATAGAAGATATCCCCAAGTCTGAATAAAGCTTTATTGTTCGAGCGAAGTCGAGAACTTCCGTCTTCGTGCAAACTCTTCGATTGGTACTTATAACTCACTTAAAAATGAAATCATGGTTACAATTTAACTCTGCTATAATCCAACTATGGTTAAGGCTGTTATTTTTGATGTTGACGGTGTGATTATTGATATCTCAATTGAGAAGGCGCAGGAGCAACTTGAGAGAGATTATGGTATATCCCCCAGTCAGACAGAATCTTTTTTCAAAAATGAATTTCTATCTTGTCTTAGAGGTGAGAAAGACTTAAAAGAAGAAATTGCGCCGTATCTTAGGAAATGGAAATGGAACGACAGTGTGAATGCATTTTTGGACTATTGGTTTGAGAGCCAAAAAGAAGTAGATGAAAGACTTATAGAAGAGATTAAAGATCTTAAGAAACAAAAAATAAAGGTTTGTATAGCAACCAATCAGGAAAAATATCGTGCAGAGTATCTACTGAATAGACTGGGTTTTAAAAATATTTTTGATGATATTTTTGTTTCATCAACAATAGGATTTACCAAGAAAAATCCTGAATTTTTTAAGCTTGTTTTGCAAAAGATAGACCTAAAGCCAAATGAAGTCATTTTTTGGGACGATCATATGAGTTATGTACAGTCAGCAGAAAGTCTAGGAATCAACGCCCATTTTTATGCTAATTTTGACCAATACAAAAAAATAATGGATTCTTTGATATAATTTTTTTATGGATATTAGGCGCGCAACAATTGAGGACAAAGAAGAGATAGTTAGACTTATGGATGAGTTTAACAATTACTATTATGAAGAAAATATTTTTAGCGAGGATTTTATTCCTTTTTGGGAGTACAAAGATAAAATGGCAACTTTTGAAGAGGCAGCAGATGAATGGCTTTCTCATTCAAAATTTATTATGTATGCAGCCTTTGAAAATGGAAAAATGGTTGGCTACATTTGCGGTGAGGTTAAAGATAGAAAAGTTAGGGTAATGGATAAGGAAGGATATATCAATGATTGGTTTGTCTCGAAAAATTTTAGAAATAAAGGAGTGGGAATGGCCTTATATAAAAGACTGGTTGAGGATTTTAAAAATGCAGGATGTAATAGATTGGGACTTTTGAGTAATGTAAATAACAAAAATACAATTGCCTTTTATCACAAATTAGGATTTATAGATGATTCTGTAAATATGGTAAAGAAAATAGACTAAGGTATTTGTGATAGTATGTTTACAATCTGAATTCAGTTTGATATAATAACTATCACTATTAGTTCTTTAACAGACTTATGCCAAAAGGAAGAATCAGAGTTAGATTAAAATCATACGATGCACGTGTCATTGACGCGACCTGTCAGCAGATCTTGGATACTGCAATTAGGACGGGTGCTAAAGTCGTTGGTCCAGTACCACTTCCTACAGACAGGTCTGTATATGCAGTAAATAAAGGCCCCTTCATAGATAAGAATGCCAGAGACCACTTCGAAATAAGAATCCACAAAAGACTTATTGATATAGTATCTCCAACAGAAAAAACAATTGATTCCCTAACACATCTTGAACTCCCAGCAGGAGTTGATGTAGAAATTAAAATGTAAAAATAAGTCAAAAGGCAAAATGCAAAAGTCAAAATATACCCGCCACCAGGCGGTTTTTTAATGCTTGTTTGTAAACTCTGATTTGTCCAAATGCTGCTATAATCATTTTATGAATAATCCAACTACTTTTTATATTGTTAGGCACGGCGAATCAGAGGCAAATGTAGGTTTTAGAGACGGGACTATAAAAACATATTCAGGAAGTTTAGCTCATGGGACAGATCTAACGGAAAAAGGTATTTCTCAGGCAAAAGAGCGGGCTAAAGACTTACAAAATATCAAATTTGACGCTGCATTTTCTTCTGATTTTACTCGGGCAAAAAGGACAGCTGAGATTATTGCAAAAGAGCATGAGCTTGTTGTTGAGTCACTTAAGATTCTTCGCGAGAGATTTTGGGGAAGTCTTGAAGGATGGCCGATTGAAAAAATTGATTCAGAGATGAAAAGGCTTCAAGAAGGGCTTAACGCACAGCAGAAAATGAAATTTAAATTAGTTGAGGACGCAGAAAGTAATGAAGAGGCAGCAGTTAGAATGGTGCAATTTGTTAGGGAAATGGCACTTGCCTATCCTGATAAGACAGTACTGGTGGTAAGTCACGGGGATATTATGAGAAGATTTCTGACCAAAATTGGTTATGTGGAATATGAAGAATTGCCCGCTCATTCGGTAAAAAATACAGCCTATTTTGTCCTAAAATCTGATGGAATTGAGTTTGAAGTAATTAAGACAGAGGGTATAGAGAAAAAGACTAGTTAGGGTTTCTTATAGGAGGATTTTCTTGGTTTCTTTGTTTTCTCGCATCTCTTCGGTCAAGATAGAAAATTCCGCCGGCAATAGAAGTGACTATTCCAATAGAGGCAACAACAATTGCAGGGATAGCGTCTACTGTTTGCTTCACAATCTCTGCTTTTTGCTCGGGAGATAATGCAAGAATGCCCCCTACTAAAACTGCTCCAGTCGCTGCTATCATAGCACCCACAACGCCAAGTAATGCAATTGCTGGTATTTTTGTTGCATTAGTAATCCATTTTTCATCTTCTGTTAACTGCTCAGGCGGTCTATTTGTATTATCTGGTTCAATTCCCATAGGAGGCATTTTAACATGTTTGGTATGTTATATCAATTTTATCCCCGCCTCTTGCGGTAACCGTATGTTTTTGGTACAATACCAATGTTTCGTCAACATGATCCAAATCTTTTCTGATACGGATTGAAAGTAGCTTCAAGTTTTCCCTCAAAAGAGAGGTGGCTTGCTAGCCACTTTTTTGTTGGCTTTTTAAGGTATTAGTCTTATACACAAATATATGCAAGCAGTAATTGGAAAAAAATTAGAACAGACACAAAAATTCTTATCTGATGGAACTCGAATTCCAGTTACTATTGTGGCAACCCCAGGAAATCCGGTTGTCTCAATTAAGACAATGGATAAAGATGGCTATTGGGCAATGCAACTTGGATTCGGAGAAAGAAAGCATGCCAATAAGCCACTTCTCGGACACATTAAAAAGGCGCAACTTCAGAAGGCGCCTTTTGCGTTAAGAGAGGTACGACTTACTGAAAAAGAAGCCGAGAATCTACCTGAGGCAGGCTCCACGCTTGAAGTTGCAACTGTTTTGGAAGAGGGAGATATTGTTGATGTTACAGGAGTATCTAAAGGTAAAGGATTTGCAGGAGGCGTTAAAAGACATAATTTTAAAGGTGGTCCAAGGACTCATGGTCAGTCAGACAGAGAGCGTGCACCTGGATCTTTAGGCCAAACTACAACTCCAGGAAGAGTTTATAAAGGTAAAAGAATGGCCGGAAAAATGGGAAATGACACTGTGACTCTTAAGAATTTGGAAATTGTTAAAATTGGATCTGACTTTGTCTGGGTTCGCGGGCTTGTTCCTGGAAAAATTGGTACTGTTGTAACTATCAAAGCAACAGGTAAAAAAAATAAAAGATTTGTTGAGGTAATGAAGACCAAAGAAGAATTGGCAGAAATTGCAGCTCAGGAAGCAAAGGCTGCTGAAGAAGCAGAAAAAGCAAGAGTATTGGCAGAGGAAGAGGCTAAAAAAGCAGCAGCCGAGGCTGAAGCTATGGCAGCCAAGGCAGCAGGGTCAGAGACGCCAGAGGAGTCAGAAGGGACAAAAGAGACAGAGGAAGCAAAGGTAGAGGTTTCAGAGGAGACAAAGGTAGCAGAGGAAAGTTTGGAAGAGGCTAAAGAAGAAGTCGTAGAAGAAGTGAAGACAGAAGCAGTTGCCACAGAGGCAGTTGCAGAAGAGGTCAAAGCAGAGGAGACAGAAGAGACAGAGGAGACAAAAGCAGAGGGTTCGGAGGAGACAAAAGAGACAGAAGGTTCAAAAGATAAAGAAGAGACAGAAGAGACAAAGGAGGAGGCAAAATAGTAGTTAGTATCTAGTATTTTGTATTTAGTATATGGCGATAAAGAAAAGTACACCAAAACAAACCAAGATAGCACCAAGGTCTTCAGAAGAGCCAAAGGCAGTAAAAAAGGTTGTAGCTAAGTCAGCTATTAAAAAAGCTGAAAAAGTCGAAGCAACAATACCAGTTGCGAAAAAATCTGAATCTTTAACAGTTTCAGTATATGATGTCAAAGGCAAAGAGACAGGAAAAATGGATCTTCCAAAAGAAGTATTTGGAGCAAAAATAAATCCTGTTCTTATGGCTCAAGCTGTTAGGGTTTATTTAACCAACCAAAGGCAAGGTCGCGCAAATACCAAGTCACGAGGAGAAGTAGACGGTTCGACAAGAAAAGTTTATAGACAAAAAGGTACAGGTCGTGCAAGACACGGTGGAATAAGGGCTCCAATCTATGTAGGTGGAGGAATTGCACACGGTCCTAAATTTAAGGATTTTGAGCTTTCTTTATCTAAAAAAATGAAAAAAGCATCACTTTTTTCTGCTCTTTCACAAATGGCAAAAGACGGACGCATTATAGTTGTGTCTGGATTTGAAAAAATAGAGCCTAAGACAAAAGTTGCAGCGTCAGCGCTTGTTGGAATGGGGCTTTCAGGACAAAAAGCATTGGTTGTAATGCCATCTCATCTTGAAAATGTCTTTAAAGCAGCAAGGAATATTGCAAAAATAAAAGTTTCAACGACATTACTTTTAAATACTTATGACGTTTTGAATGGAGGCACATTAGTTATTATGAAGGAAGCAGTTGAGGGTCTAGCTGGAGCAAAAAAGGAGGCTAAAGCATAAATATGAATGTACTTAATATCTTAGTTAGTCCGGTTATTACAGAAAAATCAATGGCAGATGCAGAGAATAGTAAATTTACTTTTATTGTGTCTATGGACTCAGACAAGCCGACTATTCAAAAAGCAGTTGAAGCACAATTTGGAGTAAAAGTACTTGATGTTGCAACAAGTATTGTTAAAGGGAAAATAAAAAGAGTAGGAAAAAAGAGAACAGAAAAAAAATTGAATTCTATTAAGAAAGCAATTGTCACCTTGGAAAAAGGACAAAAAATAGATTTATTTGATTTGGGAGACAAGAAATAAGGAGAAGATCCTGAAATAAATTCAGGAGGACAAGAGTATGAAATTGAAAGTTATAAAAAAGAAAAATTCGGGTAGAAACTCAAGCGGAAGCGTTACTGTTAGGCATCAAGGTGGAGAAGAAAAACGTTTTTTGAGAAATATTGACTTTAAGCGCGATAAAAGGACACCTGGTAAGGTCGTTGCGATAGAATATGATCCTAATAGAACTTGTGACATTGCTTTGATACAATATACGGACGGTGAAAGAAGGTATATCCTTGCACCTGATGGACTTAAAGTAGGAGATACGGTCGCTGCAGGAGAAAATGTTGATACCAAAGTTGGAAATGCATTGCCTTTGTCAGCACTTCCTCTTGGATCTGTTGTCCATAACGTAGAGCTTACTCCTGGAAAGGGAGGACAATTTGCAAGAAGTGCAGGGGTTTTTGTAACTCTTGCAGCAAAAGAAGGTAAATATGCACACTTAAGAATGCCTTCAGGTGAAGTAAGACTTGTGCCTGTTACCAGTATGGCAACTGTTGGACAGGTAGGAAAAGTTACTTGGAAAAATGAAGTAATTGGTAAAGCAGGTAGGGCAAGACACATGGGTATAAGGCCAAGTGTTAGGGGAGTTGCTATGAATCCAAGATCTCATCCTCACGGAGGAGGAGAAGGTAGGTCAGGAATCGGTCTTAAAAGACCAAAGACCTATGCAGGACGTGCAGCTGTTGGAAAAAGGAGAAATCCTAAAAAATATTCTAATAAATATATAATACAAAGGAGGAAAAAGAAATAAGTTTAAAGTAGAAAGTTAAAAGTATAGGAACTTTTATTTCTATAAATAAAATACCTAAACTTTTCATTTTTAAGTTTTAAATTTTAATTTAATAAAATATGGCAAGAAGCGCAAAAAAAGGACCATACGTAGACGATAGACTCTTAAAAAAGGTCTTAAAACAAAAACAGAGTGGAGATCATTCACTTATCAAGACATGGTCAAGAGCATGTCAAATACCACCTGAATTTGTCGGACATACAATAGGAGTACATAACGGGCGTATTTTTGTAAATGTTTTTGTTGTTGAAGGAATGGTTGGACATAGACTTGGTGAATTCGCACCAACCAGGACATTTAGATCTCATGGAAGAATTGTCGCACGTGAGATAAGTAAGACATAAAAATAAGTCAAAAGGCAAAATTCAAAAGTCAAAAGTTTGATAAGGAGAAAATATATGCAAGCAGTAGCAAAATTAAATGGAGCAAAGATTAGTCCAAGGAAAGCACAACTTGTTGCGGATGCAATAAGAGGTCTTTCTGTTATACGTGCACAGCAAATACTTGCTGTTACCAATAAGCACGGTTCACCTATTCTGAGCAAAATATTAAGTAGTGCAGTTGCAAATGCCGTAAATAATAAAAAAATGGCAGGAGACGATTTGGTAATAAGTCAACTTTTGGTACAAAGTGGATCTTTTTTAAGGAGATTTCACTCTGCAGCAAGAGGAAGAGTAAGGCCATACACAAAAAGAACAACAAATATTACTATGGTAGTAAGTGATGAAAAAATGAATACAAAAAAAGCAGTTAAAGAAGAGAAAGGAGAAAAATAAGTTAAAAGGCAAAAATCATAAATCATAAGTGTAAGAAAATTACCTAAATTTTGACTTTTGCATTTTTAATTATAAATTTTAGAAAATATGGGACAGAAAGTTAATCCACAAGTATTAAGACTTGGAACAGTTTACAATTGGGAATCTCGCTGGTTTGATGAGCGTGAGTACAAAAAGACTCTTCTTGAGGATTACAAACTCAGAAAGGCTCTTATGGCAAAACTCAAATTTGCAGGAGTTTCTAATATAGAAATTGAAAGATCTATTAATTCTGTAAAATTAATAATTAATGTAAGTAAGCCAGGTATGGTTATAGGTCGTGCAGGCACAGGACTTGAAGATTTAAAGAAATTTATAATGGCAACCTTTAAGAGTGTGGATTCTAAAAAAACAGGTAAAAATGCTCCTAAAGTTGACCTTAGAGTTGAGGCAATTAAAGAGCCAAATCTTGATGCATTCTTGGTTGCTAAAAATGTTGCTGAAATGCTTGCAAAAAGACTTCCTTATAAAAGAGTCTTAAATAGTAATGCAGAGCGTGTAATGGGAGCAGGAGCAAAGGGTGTAAGAATTGTCTTATCAGGAAGAATTGGCGGAGCAGAAATTGGAAGACGTGAGAAAATTCAGGTTGGAAAAGTACCATTATCAACAATTAGAGAGCATATCGAGTATGCATCTTATCCTTCCTTGACACAAAAAGGATATATAGGAGTTAAGGTATGGATTAATGCGCCGGAAAGAGAGGGAAATTAATTCAAAAGGCAAAATGCAAAAGTCAAAATTTAGATAATTTATACTTTTGACTTTTAACTTTTGAATTTTAACTTAAAATTATGTTAGTACCAAGAAGAGTAAAATACAGAAAACAAATGAGAGGTACACGTACAGGTAATGCTTACCGAGGTACAGCAATTACTTTTGGTGACTTTGGTTTGCAGAGTCTTGAAGCGGGATGGGTAAGCAGTAGGCAAATTGAAGCAGCAAGACGCGCAATTACCCATTATATTGCAAGAGGTGGAAAAGTCTGGATTAAAATTTTTCCTGACAAACCTATTACTAAAAAACCACCTGAAACACGTATGGGATCTGGAAAGGGTGATGTACATGAGTATGTTGCAGTTGTTAAGCCGGGAAGAATGTTATTTGAAATGGGTGGAATAACTAAAGTAGTTGCACAGGAAGCACTAAGACTTGCAGCATATAAATTGCCCGTTAAGACAAGATTTGTAACAAAAGGAGAATAATATGGTAAAAAAAACAGATAATTTTGCACAAAAAAGTGCAGCAGAATTAAAAGAAGCAGTTAAAAATTTAAGAGAAGAACTTATGAAATTAAGACTTGATCATTCAAAAAGACAGCTTGCTAAGACAAAAGATTTGACAAATAAGAGAAAAGAAATTGCAAAAGCATTAACAGCTTTGGGGCAAAAGAAAGGAGGATCTAGTAAATAAAATATAAAAAAGTAAATAGTAAATAATAATTACTTTTTACTCTTTAATATTAAATATTTACTATAAATTTTATGGCAAAAGCATTAGTTGGAAAAGTAATATCAACAAAAATGACAGGAAGTGTTATTGTTGAGGTAACAAGACGCACTCCACATCCTTTGTATAAAAAACTTTTAAAAAGAAGTAAAAAATATACTGTCTCACCTGACGGTAAAGAGGTAAAAGAAGGAAATTATGTAAAGATTGTTGAAACTAAAAAGGTCGCAAAAAATAAGAATTTCAAGATAGAGGAGGTATTAAAATAAATGATACAACATAGATCTTTGCTAAGGTCAGCAGATAACTCTGGAGCAAAAGTCCTGAGAGTAATTCATATTTTTGGCGGATCAAAGAGAAAATTTGGATATATTGGGGATGTTTTGAACTGTGTTGTTATTGAAGCTGCTCCAAATGGACAAGTAAAAGATAGTGAAATTGTAAAAGTTGTTTTGGTGAGAGCAAGAAAAGAGACAAAAAGAAAAGACGGGTCACATATCAGATTTTCTGATAATGCAGGAGTTGTGATTGACAATGCTAAGGACAGGAATCCACGTGGAACACGTATTTTTGGACCAATAGCACGTGAAGTGAAAGACGCAGGGTTTAACAAAATTGCCAGTATGGCAATAGAAGTTGTTTAATTATAACGTTTGTAAAGTTATAAGGTAAAAAAGGAGAAAAAAATTATGAAATTAATAAAAAATGACGAAGTAAAAGTAGTAGCAGGAAAAGATAAAGGAAAGACAGGAAAAATTGAGAAAGTCTTTTCTAAAGAAGAAAAAGTCTTAGTAACTGGTGTAAATCAGTACAAAAGGCACTTAAAAGGTGGTTATGGTGACCAAAAGTCGGAAATTGTCACTATTACAAAACCGCTTCCTGTTGCTAATGTCCAGCTTGTTTGTCCTAAGTGTAAAAAATTAACAAGAGTAGGATACAAGGTTGAAGCAACAAAAACAAAAAGTGGAAGTACAACTAAAGTAAGAATTTGTAGAAAATGTGGAAAGGAAATATAAATTTTTTAATATGACATACGTACAAGATAAATATCAAAAAGAAGTAATAAAAAAATTGCAAGAAGAATTGGGAATCAAAAACCCAATGGCGATTCCTGCAATAAAGAAAATAGTTGTAAATATGGGGGTTAAAAATGCAACTGCAGATAAGAAAAATATGGAGTTTGGGGCTGAAATAATGAAAGCAATAACCGGCCAAAAACCAAAAGTAACAGCAGCCAAAAAGTCTATTTCAAGCTTTAAATTGCGAGAAGGAGAGAAAATTGGCCTTATGGTAACACTTAGGGGTAACAGGATGTATGACTTTTATGGTAAACTAGTAGACGTTGTTCTGCCCCGCTTAAAAGACTTTAGAGGTGTAAGTGCTAATAGCTTTGATACAAAAGGTAATTACACAATCGGTCTTTATGAATACACTGTTTTTCCGGAAATTGACCCAGGAAAGGTTGAGAGGGTTCAGGGATTGCAGATTACAGTTGTTACCAGTGCAAAAAATAAAGAACATGCAGTTGCTTTACTTAAAGCAATGGGTATGCCTTTTGTAAAGAATAAATAAAACTATGGCAAAAACATCAGATATTGTAAAATTTAAAAGAAAACAGAAATTTGAAGTAAGAATGAAAAACAAATGTAATTTGTGTGGTAGGTCCCGTGCTTATATGAGAAGATTTGGACTATGCCGTATGTGCTTTAGAGAATTAGCACAGAAAGGAGAATTGCCAGGAGTGCTTAAAGCATCTTGGTAGAAATAAATTATGTATCAAGTAGCAGATTTTATTATTAGACTTAAAAATGCAGCAAAAGCTAGAAGACGAGAAGTTGTTTTGCCTTATTCAAAATTAAATAAAGCAATCGGAAATGTTTTGGTAAAACAAAATTTACTCGAGTCTATAAAAGAAGTAGCTAAAGATGGAAAGAAAGATCTTGTAGCAACAATTATTTTCGATAAAAGACATGCAGTCTTCACAGAAGTTATTGTTATCTCAAAGCCATCTCTTAGAGTATATGCAGGCTCAGATGACAAGGTTTCATTAGTTGGAAGAGGACTTGGAGTAAATGTTGTTTCGACAAGTAAGGGTGTTATGACAGGACATGAAGCATTCAAGAAAGGAGTCGGAGGAGAAGTCTTATTCAAGATTTGGTAATTCTGCAGCGCAGAATTTGAAATATAAATATGTCTAAAATAGGTAAATTACCAATAATTATAAAAGAAGGGGTTAGTGTAGCAATTGCAAATGGTGTTGTAACAATTACTGGACCAAAAGCAACGGAGTCGTATACTCTTCCAGGTGGAATTAATGCCGAGGTAGTTGAGGGGAAAATTGTTATAACTCAAGATGCAAAAACAAAAAATCTAACCAAAAATTTATTTGGTTTGACACGTGCACTTTTGGCAAATATTGTTACAGGTGTATCGGTTGGAGTTGAGAAAAAATTAGAGTTAACAGGAGTTGGATATAGAGCACAAGCAAGTGGACAGGATTTAACACTTTCTGTTGGATATTCTCATCCGGTAAAAATAAAAGCACCTGTTGGGGTTACATTTTCTGTTGCCGATAATGTAATTACAGTAAGCGGATACAATAAATCAAATGTAGGTCTTGTTGCATCTTGGGTAAGAGCTGTTAGACCTCCAGAGCCATACAAAGGTAAAGGTATTAAATACGCTGGTGAGTATATTAGAAAGAAAGCAGGAAAGGCTGCCAAAGCAGTAGGAGGTAAATAGAGTTTATAAAGTAGAAAGTTTGTAAACCTATAAATTTAATTATGGAAAATAAAATTGTAAGAGCAAGTAAAAGACAAAAAAGAATTAGAGCAAAAATAACAGGATCTGAAAAGATGCCTAGACTATCTGTGCATAGGACAAATGTTTATATTTATGCTCAATTAATTGACGATTCAAAGGCAGCAACACTGATCGGTGTTTCGGAGAAAGAATTAGGAAAGACATCGGGTACAAAAATAGAAAGAGCAAAGGCTTTAGGGACACTTCTTGCAAAAAAAGCAGCAGAGAAGAAAATTAAAAAAGTCGTCTTTGATAAGGGAGAATTTAGATATCATGGACGAGTTAAAGCATTAGCAGATGGAGCAAGGGAAGGAGGACTAGAATTTTAATTTGAAATTTCAAATTTTAAATTAAAAACTAAATTAATATGGCATTTAATAGAAATCAAAATAGAGGAAATTATAATCAACAACCTTCAGAATTTGCTGAGGATATTGTAATGATAAACAGAATTTCCAAAAAGACTAAAGGAGGAAATAAAGTAAGCTTTTCTGCCCTTGCTGTTGTTGGGGATAAAAAAGGAAAAGTAGGTGCAGGACACGGAAAAGCAGCTGACGTTGCTGCAGCAATTAGAAAAAGTATTTCTGCTGCTAAAAAGCACTTTATTACAGTACCTTTAGTAGAAGGAACTATTCCATTTAGTGTGACCATAAAATTAAAAGCTGCAAAAGTAATGCTAAAACCGGCTCCTTCAGGATCAGGTATTATTGCAGGCGGAGCAGTAAGAAGTGTTGTCTCAGCAGCAGGAATTACAAATATTTCATCCAAAGTTTTGGGAAGTGGAAATAAAGCAAGCAATGTTTATGCATCACTTGAGGCATTAAGACAGATTGCTGAATTGCATAAGAAAAATCAAAGTAAGAGAGCATCAAAAGGTTTGAAAGAACCAAAGCAGTCAAAAGGAGAGTAATTTATGAATTTAAGTAGCCTTGTACAAACAACAAAGAGATCTAAAAAAAGAAAAGGACAGGGTCATGGATCTGGAAAAGTGAAGACCTCAGGCAGAGGTCAAAAAGGACAGAATTCCAGAAATAAAGTTCCTTTTACAAGATATAGTGGAGGATCTTTGGCTTTTGTTAAAAGACTTCCTTTTCTTCGTGGAAAAGATAAAAATAATTCTTTCAAATTAAAACCTGTTTTGGTAAATGTCAGTGCACTAAATGGTTTGTCAAAAGGTACAACAGTAGATCTTAAGTCTCTTGTTGCCAGCCACTTAGTAAATGAAAATGAAGCAAAGAAAAATGGAATTAAAATCCTAGGAAACGGGGAGCTTACTGTTGCCCTCACAGTATCGTTGCCTGTTTCTAAAGGGGCCCTAGTAAAAATAGAAAAGGCCGGGGGAAAAGTAGCATAATTAGTTCATGAATAATATTCTTTCGCTTTTTAGAAAGAGTTTCCAAACACCGGAAGTAAGACGTAAAATACTCTTCACTGCAGCTATTTTTGTTGTATTCAGACTCTTTGCACACATACCTGTCAGTGGTGTAAATGTTGCAAGTCTTAGAGCTCTTTTTTCCCAAAATCAATTTTTAGGACTTTTGGATATCTTCTCAGGAGGTACTCTTGCTAACTTTTCTATTATGGCATTAGGACTAAATCCTTATATCAATGCGTCAATTATTCTTCAACTTCTTACAATGGTTTTTCCAAAGCTTGAGGAAATGTCCAAAGAAGGAGAGGCAGGAAGACAAAAAATTAATCAATACACAAGACTTCTAACAGTCCCCCTTGCTGCACTCCAGGCATTTGGAATGTTTTTGCTTCTTAAGAGTCAGCATATAATTGGTACTTTTAGTCCTATTCAGATAGTAGGTCTTATCCTGACTATGACTGCCGGTACAATGCTTCTTGTCTGGCTTGGAGAATTGATTACTGAGCGCGGAATCGGAAATGGTATTTCTATGCTTATTTTTGCCGGAATTATCGGAAGACTTCCTGTTGCTTTTACCCAAACCGTCTCTACAACTTCAGGAGACAGTACTTTTAACTTGCTTATTTTTCTTGGAATGGGGCTTGCCGTTATTTCGGGTATTGTTATAACAAATGAGGCAACACGCCAAATCCCTGTTTTTTATGCAAAACAAGTGCGTGGAAATAAGACTTATGGAAGCCAATCTACTCACCTTCCCCTTCGCCTCAATCAAGCTGGAGTTATACCAATTATTTTTGCCGTGTCTTTGGTCCTTCTTCCTTCACTCATTGCTAATTTTTTTAGTGCAGCCAAAAATCCATTTTTGCATAATGTGTCACTATGGCTCTCAACGACCTTTAATCCTAACGGTTGGATATATAATGTTGTTTACTTTATTTTGGTCGTTGGATTTACATACTTTTATACTGCAGTTATCTTCAATCCTACAAAAATTGCCGAAGATGTCCAAAAATATGGCGGATTTGTGCCTGGAATTCGTCCAGGTAAGCAAACAGCAAATTATTTAAATTATGTTTTGACAAGAATTACCTTGGCCGGTGCAATTTTCTTGGGTACTATTGCTATTTTCCCAACAATTGCTAAAAGTTTTACCAATATTCAGACACTTTTATTAGGTGGTACTGGTATTTTAATCGTAGTTAGTGTAATATTAGAAGCTGTCAAGGCAATGGAAGCACAACTCGTAATGCGCAATTACGAAAGGTTTGTAGAATAGTTTATAAAAAGATGAAAATAATATTAATTGGAATTCAGGGAGCAGGAAAATCAACACAAGGGAATATTCTGTCAAAAAAATTAAAAATTCCGTATCTTTCAACCGGGCATATTTTCCGTACAATCGCCCAGGAAAAAACCACAATGGGAAGATATATTAAAGAGGTAATGAACGCAGGTTTTCTTATTCCTGATAAGAAAACTCTGGAAGTTGTAAGTGAATACCTTTCACGTCCTGAATATGAAAAAGGGTATATTATGGACGGGTTTCCTCGCACTGTTGGACAAGCCAAAACTTTTAAAAATGGTATTTCAGCGGTGGTTTATCTTCAGGTTAGTGACAGAGAGGCATTGTGGAGGCTTTCATTTAGGGATCAAGCAGGTCGGGAAGACGAAACTTTGATGGCTCTTAGAAAAAGAATTGAGCTTTTTCACAAATTCACCGAGCCGGTACTAGACTTTTATCGAAGGAAAGGAATACTAATTGAAATCGACGGGGAAAAAGATATAAAAGAAATTTCTAAAGAAATCTTGGAAAAGCTTGCAAAAGTAGAAAAGAAGAATGATTCCCAAAAAGGATAGACCACTGATAATCGGTATAACCGGTGCCTTAGGAAGCGGAAAATCAACTGCAAGCTCTTTTTTCTCAAAAAATGGATTTAGTGATATTGATTTATCATCTTTTTTAGAGGAAGAAATACATACTAGAGGAATTAGTAAAATAACCAGAAAAGTTATAGATGACGTTGAAAATGAATGGCAAAATAAATATGGAAAAGGAATTTTAGCAGAAAAAGCCATAAAAGTATTGGGAAAAGGAAAGCTATTTGTTGTTGATGGTATAAAGAATATTGAAGAAGTAGAAGTTTTGAGAAAAGAAGGTAATTTTTTGCTACTGGCAATTGTTAGTGAAAAAAAAGAGCGGATTGAGAGAATAAAGGGAGTAAATAAAAAAGAAATGAATCAGGAATTATTTAAGCAGGTGGATTGTGAAGTAGTTTGTACGAAAATTGCTGATAAATTTGTTGAAAATAACGGGACGTTAATGGAATTTGTTGAAAAATTGCAAAAAGTATCAAAGGAAATAATATGACTAAAGATTTAGTAAATGCAATAGCAATTGATGGTCCGGTCGCTGCGGGTAAAGGAACAATCGCAGCACTTCTTGCCAAAAGGCTGAAAGGATTTCATCTTTATACAGGCGCTATGTACCGTTGTCTTGCATTATGCTGTCTTGAGAGAGATATAGATGTTACAAAAGTTGATAGCGTCCTATCTGCCCTTTCTGAGATTTGGTTTGATTTGGATGGTGACATAGTATATCTGAATGATCAGGACGTCACTGAAAAGCTAAAACAAAGGTCTGTTACGCAGCTTGTCCCAAAAGTTGCGGCAATAGGGAAAGTTAGAGAAGAAATGGTGAAACGTCAGCAGGAGATTGGTCGAAAAAAGATGGATATGGGTAAAGTCGTCGTTGCTGAAGGCAGGGATGTTGCGACAAAGATTTTTCCTGATGCAAGGCTTAAGATATTTCTTACTGCCAGACCTGAAGTTCGCGCAAAAAGAAGATATGAGCAAATGGGAGGCAAAAATAACGCAACAATTACCTTTGAAGATATCCTGGGGGATACAAATGAGCGTGACAGACGCGACTATGAAAGAAAGGTAGATCCACTAGTCAAAAACCCAGAAAAAATGGGTTATACCCTCATAGATAATTCAGACCTTACAGAAGATGAGACAGTTGAGGCTGTTGTTAGTGCATGGAATAGTCATATAAAATGAAAATCTACTTAAAAACACCAAAAGAAATAGAAATTATGGCAAAAGGGGGGAAAATCCTCTCTAACGTCATGTGGGAGGTTCTAAAGCATGCAAAAGAGGGAGTTTCGGAGCTAGAACTGGACGCTTTGGCCGAAAAATTAATCCTACAACAAGGTGGAGAGCCTGGATTTAAGAAAGTAGAAGGCTATAAGCATACTATTTGTATCTCAACAAATGAGGTGGTTGTACACGGAATTCCAACTGCATACAGGCTTAAGGCAGGAGATGTTGTGGGAATTGATTGCGGAGTTTTTTTAGAAGGTTTTCATACTGATATGTCAGAATCGATTCAAGTTAAAGGTGAAAATTCGCAGCTAAAAGATGAAAAAGTAGAGAAGTTTTTAGTAACAGGCAAAAGGGCCCTGGAAGAGGCAATAAAACAAGTCAAACCAGAAAATCGAATTGGACATATTTCAAAGACAATTCAAGAGATTGTTGAGGGGAGTGGATATAGTGTAGTCAGAGAGTTGATTGGTCATGGAGTGGGAAGAGAATTACATGAAGATCCACCTATTCCAGGATATGTTTATGGTAAGGTTGAGCGTACTACTATTCTTAGAGAAGGAATGGTTATTGCAATTGAAGTAATATATAATATGGGCAAAAAAGAAGTAGTTTTCTCAGGTAAAGACGATTGGACGATACAAACAAAGGATAATTCCCTCTCAGGACTATTTGAAAGAACAGTTGCTGTGACCTCAAACGGATATAGAATATTAACCCCCTAATTATTCTTCTTGACACGCACAGATCTTAATTGTAAAATTTTGCCGAAATGGTAATTGTTGAAGGCAAAGAAATTAATGTCGTTCTGAATATGAGGCCTCATCATGCCAGAATGCCTGAATATCAAGATATTCTGAGAAGAAAAAGGACTCCTGCAATACATGCAAAAGCAAGAAGTAAATTAATGTCTAATATGCTAGAGGAAATGCATGTTGGATATAGATTTGATGTTTTAAAAAGTTTGGAGGAATGTGACGTTAGGGCATATGAGGATGAAATAGAAAAAGGAGACATTCGTCTTCAACTTTTAACTGATGATTCTTTTATACAACTAGACCTAAGAGAGGATTTGATATGTTTTGCAGCATGCAGAAGAAGACACTGTAGCGGGACAAGATATCTGACGACTAGACCGGCTGTGGATATAAAAGCGGCAGAAGAAGTAAATGTCAGGGCAATAAAAAAGGATTTGATTGAGGCTGGATATAAATCAGGTGAGGATTATTTTGATATACAAACAACTCATACTTTGTATGATTTTGAAGGAAAAGACTTAAATCATGGTGAAGCTATACCAAAAATTGTTAAATTTAACGGTCTTATTGTCAGGACAGGAGCGCTTCGTGACCCCAGAATAAAACCCGCGATTCGCTCTAATAAGAATAAGGACTTATGATATTGCTCTTTGAAGCAAGGTTTGGTATAATGAGTCTCTAGTCTTGACATAAATGGCACACCAAGGATCTTACGAAGTGGATGGGGTTGTCAAAGAATCTCTTCCAAATACACTTTTCAGAGTCGAATTATCCGACGGGTCTGTTATTTTGTGTCATTTGTCCGGTAAGATGCGAATACATTATGTTAAGATCTTGCCCGGAGATAGAGTAAGAGTTGAAATGACTGAATACGATAAGACTAAAGGTAGAATTGTCTATAGAGGAAGATAAGTTAGAAGTCAAAATGCAGAAGTAAAAATTATTACTTACACTTTTGCCTTTTGAGTTATAAATTTTAAATAAATATATGAAAGTACAAGCAAGTGTCAAACCAAGATGTGCAAAATGCAAAGTTATTAAGCGCAAAGGCGTGCTTAGGGTTGTTTGTGAAAATCCCAGACATAAGCAGCGTCAAGGATAATTAATATGAGAGTATCAGGAATTACAATACCAGATGATAAAAAAGTTGAAATTTCGCTAGCCTATCTTTATGGTGTTGGAAGAAGTAATGCTAAAATTATACTTAAGAAAGCTAAGGTAGATGGAGCTAAAAGAGTAAAGGACCTAACAGAAGACGAACAAAAGAGTATTGCCAAGGTTCTTGAAGAATACAAGGTTGAAGGAGACCTAAGAGCAGAGGTTGGAGGAAATGTAAAAAGACTTAAAGAAGTAGGAGCATATAGAGGGTTAAGACATATTCATAATTTGCCTTCCAGAGGTCAGAGGACCAGATCTAATGCTCGTACCAAACGTGGGAAGAGATTAACAATTGGTGCTATCAAGAAAGAAGTAGCAGCAAAGATGGAGGCATCCCAAACGCAGAAAGCAAAAGCAGGAAAATAAATTAATTTAAAAATATGGCTAAAAAAGACACAAAAATAGTTAAAAAGAAAAAAAACGGAGCAGTAGTGACATCTGGTGGTAAAATTTTCATTACTGCAACATTCAATAATACTTTAGTTACAGTAACCAACGAAAAAGGTGAGACAGTTTCCTGGAGCTCATCTGGTGCAAAAGGATTTAAGGGTGCCAGAAAGTCAACTCCATATGCCGCTTCACTTGCTGTTGAAGATGCAGCAAAAAAAGCACTTGAAAAAGGCTTAAAATCAGTTGAGGTTTATGTAAAAGGACCGGGATCCGGAAGAGATAGTGCTCTTCGTGCAATTAGATCTGCTGGTCTATCTATCTCACTTATTGCAGATGTAACACCAATTCCACATAACGGACCAAGGGCAAAGAAAAGGAGGAGAGTATAGTTTATTGACCATGTATTGGTTTGGGCCAATATAAATGGAAAATATTAACCAACAAATAAAATATGGCAAGATATACAGGACCAAAACATAAATTAGCAAGACGAGAAGGGATCAATCTTCTTGACAAACAATCTGCATCACTTCAAAAAAGGCTTACTCAAAAACCTGGTGCGCATGGAGCAAAAAGAGCACGCAAACTTTCAGAATTCGGACTACAACTTCGTGAAAAACAAAAAGCAAAGAATATGTATGGTATTTTAGAAAAGCAATTTTCAAATATGGTAGCAGATGTTCAAAAAATGAAAGGTGATACTTCTGAGGCTATTATTGCAAGACTTGAGCGAAGATTGGATAATATTGTTTATAGACTTGGTTTTTCAAAGTCTCGTTTTATGGCCAGGCAATTTGTCTCACATGGTCATGTTTTGGTAAATGGTAAAAAGCTAACAATCCCATCATATATTGTTCGTGAAGGAGATGTAGTTGAGCTAGGCACAAAAATTCAGAAAAATCCTGACGTAATTAAAGTCATGTCAGAAGAACGCATAGTTCTTCCTTTCCTCGAGAAAAAAGGTCCTGTTGGGAAATTAGTAAGAAATCCTAAAAAAGAAGACGTAGAAGTACCATTTGACGTACAGATGATTATTGAGTATTATTCTAGGTAATAGACACAAAGATATCACGTGTACTGTAAGTGAATTTGTGTGTTGATTATTGTTGGAATAAATGATAAAATACCAATTACAGCCATGATGAACGCTAATTTTAAAGTTACACAGCATAACAGCTCAGACACATTTGCTCAATTTGTTATTGAGCCTCTTGAGCCTGGATATGGATACACACTCGGACACGCAATGAGACGTGTTCTACTCGCATCTATTCCTGGAGCAGCAGTCACATCAGTTAAGATTTCAGGCGTTAAGCATAAATTTACCGCTCTTGCTGGCCTCAAAGAAACAATCGTTGATTTCTTACTAAACCTCAAAAATGTTAACTTCAAACTAGCTCCATCAAAAGATTCAGCAACAGTAACACTTTCTGTTAAAGGACAAAAAGAAATAACAGCAGCAGATATTGAAGTAGTTGATGGTGTTGAAGTCGTAAATAAAGATGAATATCTTGGATCTTTATCAGGTGATAAAGCAAAGTTAGAAATGGAAATAAATATAGAAAGAGGTTATGGTTATTCTTTAGCCGAGGAAAGACAGGCTGAAGTATTAGGTACAATTTTAACAGATGCAGTATTTACTCCTGTTAAAAGAGTAAATTATACAGTTGAGGCAACCCGTGTTGGAAGACGCACAAATATGGACAAGCTTATTCTTCAAGTTTGGACAAATGGATCTGTCTCTCCAAAAGAGGCTTTGGATGAAACTTCAAAAATTCTCGCTACATTCTTTAGGCAAGTATATGAGCCACAATCAGAAGCAGTAGAAGCACAAGAAGTTGCAACATCTTCAATTTCTGAGGATTTATTAAGACTTACAGTTGATGAATTAGATCTTCCTACAAGAATTTATAACAGTCTTCGCAACGGCGGAATTGAAACAATCGGTCAATTGCTTTCAACCCCAAGGAAAGACCTTATTTCTATGAGAAATATGGGCGCAAAGTCAATTGCTATTATAGAAGATAAACTGTCCGAAAAAGGTATATCATTAAATATTTAAGTCAAAAGTCAAAGGGCAAAAGTCAAAATTACAAGGTAAAGATCAATAATTTTTAAATTTGAAATTGTACTTTTGATTTTTGAATTTAACTTTTGACTTTTTTTGTATATATGAGAAAAAGAGTATTTGGAAGAAAATTTAAGAGAGATGCAAATGAGAGAAAGGCCTTACTAAAAGGTCTTATGAATGATTTGGTTTTGAAAGAATCCATCAAAACGACTGAAGAAAAAGCAAAAGCTATAAAAGGACAAATAGAAAAGCTTGTTACTAAAGCAAAATTAAAAGGAGAAAAGTCAATGCCACTTCTTCAACCTTATCTTAGTCCAAAAGCTGTCGAAAAAGTTCTTAAAGACCTTTCTGTAAGATTTGCAAAAAGAGCAGGCGGATATACAAGAGTAGTAAAATTAGGTGTAAGATTTGGTGATAATGCCTCAATGGCAATTATAGAATGGGTTGAAAAGGAAGCAGTAGTTGTTAAAGAAGCACCAAAAAAGAACACTGCTGAGAATACAGAGAAAGTATCCCCCAAGGGGACTAGCTTCAAAGAAGCGGCGGAATCAACTGTAGCAGTTGAAAAAGAAACAAAAAAAACAGTCAAAAAGTCAGAAAAAAAGACATCTACCAAAACAGAAAAAAAGAGTACAAAGACAAAAAAATAAATCATGAATAAAATAACCAAACCAACATCAACAAAAGATATAGTAAGAGCATGGCACTTAGTTGACGTGAATGGTAAAGTATTGGGTCGTGAAGCAGTAGCTATAGCTCACAAATTAATGGGTAAAGGCAAACCATATTTTGCCAATAATATGGATTGTGGAGATTATGTTGTGGTAATTAATGCTAAAAATGTAAAAGTTACAGGTAAAAAGGCAACAGATAAGGTATATTATAGACATTCAATGTATCCAGGAGGATTTAGATCTGAAACCTTTAAAGAGGTAATGATTAAGAATCCTTCAGAAATTATTGTACATGCAGTAAAAGGAATGTTGCCACACAACAAATTGTCAGCTAAAATGCTAAAGAGACTTTTTGTTTTTGTAGGAGCAGAACACAAGTATACAGATAAATTTGGGAAAGGAGAAACAAAGTAAATATTAATTAAGAATTAGTATTTACAAATTTTTAGAATATGGCTAACAAAACACAGAAAAGAGATTATATTTATGCAATAGGAAGAAGACGAGAGGCAACAGCTCGCGTTAGATTGTATGCATCTGTTAAAGATGGACAAGCCTGGGGAGAGCATGCAGTCAGTAAAGACCAGATGCTTGTTAACGGAATGCCGGTTGAGCATTACTTTTCAGGACCTATTGCAAAAGCAAAATACCAACTTCCTCTTGTATTAACAAATACTTTGGGCAAATATGCTGTTACTGTAAAAGTAGAAGGCGGCGGAAAGTCCGGACAGCTTGATGCGCTTGTCATGGGGCTTGCAAGAGCTTTATCTTTAGCAGATAAAGAAAAAAATAGACCTGTACTTAAGGCAAAAGGACTTCTTAGGATGGATGCAAGAGCAAGACAGAGAAGAATGGTTGGAACAGGCGGAAAAGCAAGAAGAAAGAAACAGTCTCCAAAACGTTAAAGGTTTACAATAAATTATTCGGGATTAATTATCCGCTGCAGGCGGATTTTTTTTATTTTCTTGAGAAGTTAAGCTATGATAGAATATTTAGGTTAAAAGAAGTTTTTTTTACCTCCTTTCTATAATACACACTTGAGCTTTAAAGGATTTGCCTCCTCTTTGTCTTAAGACAGTCTCTATGTGACTTAATGTCCCTATGCCATCATCAATAACTCCACTGACAATATAATTTTCCTGATTTTCTCCGATCAGATGGTGGGTTGTTTGTTCTCTCAAAAGATGAATTACTCGTACATCCTCTGCTCCAAGTTCTTCCAGTAACACACGCGTACTTCGGCGTTCTTTTCGCTTTCTTTCGATACTGCTTCCTTTAGGGTATGGAATAGTATCTGTAAATAAATTTCCTTCTTTCATAGTTATTTCCAAAGTTGCAAAAATTGTTTTTCATGTTTTTTTACAACTTTAGTATTACCCAGTAGACCGTGTTGTGTCATATCAGGTGAATATTTGCTTGCAATAACGGTCCGTCCCAATGCTTCGGCCATACTTCTCACATGGTGCGGTCCTGCTCCGCAGCAAATACCGATATAATTAATCCCTATTTCTTCTGCATTTTTCGCAAATTCTGCCATTTCATCTCGAGTACAAAGGAAAGGATCTAGATTTACGGGGAAGGCGAGAGATCCGTCTTTTTGGCGAAGAAACTGAAAGGCAGGTTGTTTATTCGTAGTATGATACGGAACAGGTTGGGCTGCTGTATAACAGGATACCGATTTTCTGAGTCTTGTTAGAAGTGGAAGAATTGTCTTTGGGCCCCGAATACAGTTAAATCCCACTACATCTGCACCTTTTTCTTCCAGCATTTTACATCCCTCTATCCAGTCTATGCCATCCTTACTTTTTTCATAAGTTGCTCCAAAAGTAACTAGGGCAGGGAGTTTGAATTTTTTGATAACATCTAGAGCAATTAATGCTTCACCAACATATTCAATTGTTTCAGCAATAATAAAGTCTACACCTGCCTCTTTAGCCCAGCCAACTTGCTCAGTGTACATTGCCCTAACAACTTTTTCTGTTGACTTATCCTTTGGATCGTATGCCCAAGTATTGCAAATATTTCCTGCAACGAGTGCATCTGTTTCTTTGGCAACTTTTTTTGCAATTTTTAATGCTTGTCTATTCATTGGCTCCAGATCTTTTTCCCGTCCAATCACTCTTAATTTTTCCCGATGAGCATAGTAAGTAAATGCAACTATCACTTCTGCACCTGCTCTTAAAAATTCCCTGTGCAATTCTTCCACTGCACTTGGGTAGTCCAGAACAACTTCAGGTACAAAAGCTCCTGCCTTTAAAAAACCGCGTCTTTCAAGCTCAAATAAATATCCTTCAGCACCTAATACAGTACCTTTTTTAAGTTTTTCTATAATTGATTGCTTCATATTTTAAAAATTGCCACAAAAAAACCCCGCTTAGCGGGGTAGTTCGTTATAACAAAAAAGCCTACAACGAATTCCCCCTCAGAGGAGTCATCATCATTGCCATCATTTTTGCACTTAATTTATTCATGTAAAATGAATTGTAAACAATAGTCCTAACCTTTGTCAAGTTTTCATTTTATGTTGGACACAAATAGAATTAATACTATGTTACATAGTAAAAACTCTATATTTGCCAATTTGATTCATTTTTATCTATTGCCAACTTTACAGAGTATGTTATAATAGTCAAGTTATGCCACGAAAAAACACAACCCCAAAAGTTAAAAAAACAACAAATAGCCCAAGAGCTGTTAGAGCACCAAAAAAAGCTACTGCTAAAAAAACGTCAGCCCGAGTAAAAAAAGAAGTTTTACAACAGACTCAATCATCTAACTTCCAACAAGAATCAATTTCAAAGATTAAAGCAAATACCAGAAATCCGAGACTTTGGATTGGTCTTGCAATTGTTATTGTTGCAATACTAGCATTTTCCTTTAAAGGACTTTTTGTTGCTGCAGTTGTTAATGGGCAACCAATAAGTAGGCTTTCTGTTGTTGAGCAATTGGAAAAACAAAATGGCAAACAGCAACTTGATAGCATGGTAACTCAAACTTTGATTACGCAGGAAGCACAAAAGAGAAAAGTCACAGTTACTCAAAAAGACATTGATACAGACCTCACCCAAATTGATGAAGCACTCAAAAAACAAGGACAAAGTCTAGATACTGCACTTGCTGCTAGAGGCCTTTCAAAGCAAGATCTAATTGACCAAATAAGACTTCAAAAATTGGTTGAAAAAATGGTGGGAAGTGATGTAAAAGTGACAGATGCTGATGTACAAAAATATATTGATGATAACAAAGATAATTTACCAACTGATTTATCAGATGATCAATTAAAATCTCAGGTCAAACAACAGCTTGAGCAACAACAACTTCAGGATAAGACCCAGGCATTTGTTGCCAATTTGCAGAAAAACGCAAAAGTCTCCTACTTTGTTAGCTACTAAATTCAGATAAATAAAATTCTTCAGTTTAGAGTTTTATTTTTTTATTTTTCAGAAGAAATTATTTCCCAAGGTTCGGGGTTGAGGTTGGTGTATTTCCAAGAAGTAGGAGTAAAAATTAAAAAAGTAAGATTTTGATTGTGCTCGTTGGCCAGAGCATTTGGGAATTTTAAATAATATGCTGCCTTTGCTTCATCCAACTCTTTTTCACTTCTTGGAATATGTATATCTCCATCTGCTTGGAAAGTTACCCATTCTTCCTCACTAAAGCCTGTAACAAAGGATGCATTTGTTGATAATCCATCTAAAAGACCTACACATTTTTTAGATTTTTTTTCAGTAATTATATACACATGAAAAGGATTATCAGAGTGTGCATAATGGACTGTTGAGGCATGAGGAATATTTTGGGGGCTAAGTATACTAATGACCCCTACCTTGTGATGTGCTAAAAATTCTTCTACTTTATTATCCATTTTTTATACCTCCATTATTTCTCCTGTCTCAACTGCTTTAAAGTCAATTCCATTTTGTGCAAAATATTCTTTTAGCCTTTGATAAAATGATTTTCTTGCTTCATCTCTCCAGTGCCAATCATGAATAGGAATAATAATTTTTGGTTTGAGCTCGAGTGCTAGTTCTACAGCTCTTGTCGTACTACCCCACGGGGCCTGGACAGGAAGTGCTAGGATAACGTCATTGCTGACTTGATCCACAACCTCATGAGATCCTTCACTATGTTCAGGATGACGATTAAGATTGAAAGAATGTGAGTCGCCAGGCGTAACAAATTTTCCAAAAAGGGTTGCCATAACATTTTCAGGAGCTTTGCCCATCCAAATTTTCTCATGCGGGACTGGCTCTAAAGAAATAAATTCATTTCCCTTTGTGTTAATATTTTCGATATTTTCTTGTTCTAAGAGTTGTTTGGCATTATTTGTTGTAAAAATAGGAGTGTTAGGAAATTTTTGGATTATTTCTTTTATCCAAGGAATATACATGTGGTCTGGATGTTCGTGGGTAATAACAATAGCATCAAGTTGTTTGAGTGTATTTACATCTAAAGCCTTTGCGTCATATGAATAATTTCCTGGATCTATCAAAATTGTTTTATTTTGGTCTTCTACCAAAAGACAGGAATGGATATGTTTGGAAATTGTCATATGGTTAGTATATCAAAATTTTAGAGAGTTTTTGTGTAAAATGATATAATCATTTTATGAAATATAAAATAAAAAAATCAGAAGCTATTACAACCCAAGAAAACGGCATATCTCGTTTTCATGAGTATCAATTTCCTTTTCAAAATGCCTCTTTGGGTGTTTCAGAAATTAACGGACGCTATCCTGAAAGCGGATTTGATATTGACACCGAGGTTGAGGCAAGTTGGTATGTTGAGGAAGGGAATGCAAATATTTGGATAGGAGGGAAAATATATCAAGTTGAAAAAGGAGATATGGTATATGTTCCAAAGAATGAAAAATATTGGATAGACGGAAAAAATCTTAAGTTAGTTGTTGCCAGTAGTCCAGTCTGGCACCCTGATCAACACTCTCATATTGAAGAGTAAAGTGTGTCGGGGATCGGGGAATTGAACCCCAGCCTGACGCACCCCATGCGCCAATTCTACCGTTAAACTAATCCCCGGATTGGTCCTTAGCCCTTAGTCTTTGGAATCTGGACTTTTTGATTCTTTATTAAGTGATTTTATCAAAGAATGTAGTTCTTTGCCAACTATCGAACAACATTCCATTTCATTTTCAATTTTAATCCCAAACAATCTTTCTGCAATTTTAAGTCCTGCGACTGTCTCATACAGGGATTTAAGCGCGATCCTTAAAAATTTCATGAATTCAATATCTCCTTTGCTTCCTGTTCCTTCTGCTATATTTAAAACAATCGAAATGCTAGCTCGTTTGAGTTGATCTGTTAATGCAAATTTTTCCTCAAAAGGAAGTTTTTTTGAAAGTTGATAGATCTTTTCTACCAAGTTAAGTGCATTTTGATAGACGCGAAGCTTTTCAAATCTATATGTATCCATTTTTATTGGGAATAAAGACTAAAGACAAGAGACTTACGACTACATAAGATATATTTTCGTAAATAATTTGAGATAGTTTGTTCTATTGTATTTTATCACACAGTTGGTAATATAGGTATATCTTTATGGCAAAAAATAGCACTCCCAAACAAATGGGCACTAGTCCAGACGCGGATCAACAACACAAAATGGATGCTGTACGAATGGCAATGGAGGCAATTGAAAAGCAATACGGTCGCGGCTCAATTATGCGTTTTGGAGAAGCAGCACAAAAATTAGATATTTCAGTTATTTCTACAGGTTGTCTTCCTCTAGATATTGCGCTTGGTGTTGGTGGACTCCCAAGAGGAAGAATTATTGAAATTTATGGTCCAGAGGCATCTGGGAAGACTACTATTTGTCTCTCAACGATTGCTCAAGCACAAAAGCACGGTGGAGTTGCTGCATTTATTGATGCTGAGCATGCTTTGGATCCACAGTGGGCGCAAAGAGTAGGAGTTAAATTAGATGAATTGCTTATATCCCAGCCTGATACCGGCGAACAGGCGCTTGAGATTGCCGAGTCTTTAGTACGCTCTGGAGGAATAGATGTTTTGGTAATAGACTCAGTTGCGGCGCTTGTGCCAAGAGCAGAAATTGAGGGAGAAATGGGTGACTCAGTGATGGGACTTCAGGCAAGACTTATGTCCCAGGCTTTAAGGAAATTAACAGCTGTTATTTCCAAATCAAAGACTGTTGTTATTTTTACCAATCAATTAAGACAAAAAATTGGTGTGATGTTTGGAAATCCTGAAACAACAACGGGAGGTTTGGCACTTAAATTTTATGCATCAGTCAGAATGGATGTTAGGAAAATTGAGACTATTAAAGATGGTGACAGAGTAGTGGGATCAAGACATAGAGTGAAAGTTGTTAAAAATAAAGTTAGTGTTCCTTTCCGCACTGCAGAATTTGAAGTCTCTGGAGAGGGAATATCAAGAGAAGGTGGAATACTGGATGTTGGAATAGAATTGGGAATTATTTCCAAATCAGGAGCTTTCCTAAGATACGGCGAGCAGATGCTTGGGCAAGGAAGAGCAGCTGCAATGGATTCTCTGAAGGAAGATAAAGGTTTGGAAGCAAAAATTGTCAAAGAAATTCAGGAAAAATCCCAGACTCGTACCCCAATGGAGGTTGGAAAAGAAGATAGTGAAGAGGAAGTAGAAAATTTAGAAGCATAAGATGGTAAAAATTTCCCCGGAAAAAAAATACTTTGTAAAACTTGATAGGTCTCCAGTACAAATTTTGGTGAGTGGCGATAAACTACACGGTCAAAAAGGAAAACTCATGTTAGACGTTGGTGGAGAAGGACTCGCAGCTCGTGCGCTTCAAAAAGATGCAATAGAGGATGAAGAAGGTAGAAGTGTCAGAAGAATTGTTAAGATAGAAGAAGTTCAAGAGTAACCACATAAATTATTTCATCTAAATTTTGATTTACTTCATTTATTTTTCCTAGTATAAACATAATACATATAAGAATCTGCCTTATGATCTTTAAAGGGAATATACCCCCCGTTTTTTATTGTTTGTTTTACACCATTTTCTGTAGGTATTAAGTTGCCATCGGGCATATTAAGGAAAAACCAAAAGCCGTATACTGCATATGCTGCCCATAAAATAATCGGAATAACTTTGAGAAGCATAAATTTTTGTTGAAAAGTAAATAATGTGATAAATGCTAGTGAGGCGATAGCAATGTCTTGGGGTAATAGAAAATAATAATCAGTTAATTCACCACTATATGTTGATAAAACAATCCAAGGGATAATTACCCATAAAGCCATTAAGTACAATAATGAAAAAGTATCCTTTCTAGAATTTGTTTTGTAGTAAAATATTCCAAAGACTGGTAAAACCAAATATGATAAAAATCCCAAGAAGCTAAATTGCAATACTTTACCATAACTTATAAATGCATCACTTAAGAGTTGTAATAGACGTTTTAGATGAATACCATGATAGGTAGTGTGGAAAAGTGTGAAAAGGTGTCCTGTTGTTTGGGTTTTGAGGTGAATACTGCTTAGTATGGAAGGTGCTAAAAAGAGTGAGAAAATTAAGACTGATAAAAGCAAATATTTAATGGTTTGTTTGGTCTTTGGTAAAAATGGCAAAACAAAGATAATAAGCAGTGGATATAAGACAGAAGTAAAATCTACATGAAATGATAACCCTGTAAAAACAGCTAACAGTGGCAAATATTTTACTTTCCCCCTAACTACTTTTAGTAGGGCATAAAATATTAGATAAGAAATTGGTACTATTAGGTAAAATGCGCTTTGTACCCTATCTGCAGACATAATAAGTGCTGAAAATGTATTAATAAAACAAGCGATAAGAGCAATATTGGTATTAAAGATTTTTTTAGTAACATAAAATAGAATAAGAAAATTAGCGATTCCCATAAATCCCTGAAAAATAGGAGAGGCAATAGGATCCAAATTGGTGAAAAAATATACTATTGTAACAAGATAGTAATATAAAGGGCCCATGTAGATACCACTATTCCCTTTTGCTACCGGCCCATTAATAAGGATGTGCTTATCCATTAAAATGCCTTTTGCTGCCCAAGCACTATCTACCTGATCCCAGCCAAAATTTGCTCTTTGAAAAAGTAAGTAAAATCTAAAG
>DASVCQ010000151.1:0-2049 GCA_036381535.1 Patescibacteria group bacterium
GTGCTTTCTAGCAATATATGAGGGAATATTTTGCATAGGGCCCGGTCTATACAATGCAACCATTGCCATTAAATCAAAAATAGTACTTGGTCTTAGCTCTTTTATGTACCTTCTCATGCCCGCAGACTCAAGTTGAAAAATTCCAGTTGTCTCACCGCTTGAAAGGAGATCGTATGAGGCTTTATCATCAACAGGCAGCGTGGACATCTCAATTTCTTTGCCAGATGTTTCTTTGATAAATCTTAATGCTTCTTCAATAATGGTCAAATTCCGAAGACCCAAAAAATCCATTTTCAAAAGTCCTACGCCGTCTTCACCGACTGTATACATATCGTATTGAGTAACTATTTTTTCTCCTCCTGAAGGCTCTTTTTGAATAGGCACATATTCGGTTAGTGGCTTGTCTGAAATAACCACTCCTGCTGCATGGACTGATGCATGCCTAACAACTCCTTCAATTTTTTTTGATAAATCAATAAGTCTTTTCGTCTCTTGCTCTCCTGTATATGCTCTTTTTAAGTCAGGTGATTGCTCAAGCGCACTATCTAAAGTCATTGCATGCCCCTGCCATCCAGGAGGAATCATTTTAGAAATTCTGTCAGGGCCTGAATAGGGCATACCCAGCGCTCGTCCAACATCTCTAACACTTCCTTTTGCCTCCATTGTGCCGAAGGTTATAATTTGTGCTACTTTATCTTCCCCAAATTTTTCAGTAACGTATTTAATTACTTCCTCACGTCTTATATCAGCAAAATCCAAATCAATATCCGGTGCAGAAGGCCTGAGAGGATTTAAAAATCTTTCAAATGGAAGCTTAAAATAAAATGGATCAACGTCTGTAATTCTCAGACAATAAGAAATAACAGATCCGGCAGCAGAGCCTCTTCCCGGACCAACACTTATACCATGATCTTTTGCCCAATTCACAAAATCCGCAACCGTCAGAAAATAAGTCGAGTAACCTTTTTTTGTTATTATTCCTAATTCATATTCTATTCTTTCTTTTATTTCCTCGGTAATATTTTTATATCTTCTTTCTGCTCCTTCCCAGATGAGCTTTTCAAGATAGCTATCAAGTGTAAACCCATCAGGAACAAGATACTTTGGCATAACCCATTTGCCAAGGGTTATCTCAACATTACACATCTCCGCAATTTTTTGAGTGTTTGACAATGCCTCCGGTATTTCTTGAAAAAGCTCTGCCATCTCATCCTGTGTCTTCATATAAAAATCAGGAGAATCAATCATTGAAAGCTTGCGATTTGGTGTATCTATGGTTGTTTGGGTTTGGATACAAAGCAAAATTTCCTGTGCTTCAGCATCATCTTTCATGGTGTAGTGGTTGTCATTGGTTGCAACAAGTGGAATTCCTAATTTCCTAGACATCTCAACTAGCTTTGGATTTAGAATTTCCTGAGGCGGCACGTGAGTATGCTTTTGTAATTCTAGGTAAAAGTGGTCAGGACCGAATATTCTTGAAAGCTCTTTTGCTCGTCTTTCTGCTTCTTCTTTTTCATCATTTAAAAGAGGTTCACTGACAAATCCGTTAACACATGCAGAAAGACAGATAAGTCCCTCATGAAGCTCTTCCAAAAGTGCCAAATCCGTGCGGGGTTTGTAATAATATCCTTCTAAATGTGCACGACTGACAATTTTCATCAGATTTTTGTATCCTGTGTTATTTTCGGCAAGCAAAATAAGATGGTTATATCCTTTTTCATCTTTTGAAAATCTACTGCCTGGAGTAATATAAATTTCACATCCAATGATTGGCTTTACGCCAATTTCCATACAGGCTTTGTAAAAGTAAATTGTCCCGTACATTGCTCCGTGATCAGTTATAGCAACTGCACCCATACCCAAATCTTTTGCGCGCTGGGCCATTTTTTTTACTTTTTGAAGTCCGTCAAGAAGTGAGAATTCAGAGTGATTATGAAGGTGTACAAAATCTACCATATTTTTGTCTTCAGACAAAGTTTGAAATTTGTTGAAGGTGCGATCGGCAAGCGATCCTTATCTTTCTTATTGTATTGTATTTTTTTATAATTG
>DASVCQ010000152.1:0-3145 GCA_036381535.1 Patescibacteria group bacterium
CCATGTGGGGCTGAATATTAAAATCGCGGTCTAATTCATCTACTCTATTTAGTAAATCTGCCAAAATATAATTTGAGATAGTTTTGCCATCAATTATCATAGTGGTATTATAGCAAAGATTGATGACTTTGTGATTTAAGAATGTGGAGACTCTAGGATAGCAATTCTTTTTTCATGGTTTCTACTTTTTATTCAAGTTCTTTATGTTGATGGTAAGCTAGGGTTTGTTCATCTCTCATCGTTTCGAGTTGTCCAACTATATTATCTAATCTATTGAACAAATCATCTTTGAAATTTTGGAATTCTTCTTTATATGTTTCAAAAACTTTATTAGTTACTAAATCATTTTGTTTCATATTTTCAATATAAAAGTATTTTAAAAAGGAGTCAATATAAAATATTTCTAAACCTTTTCTTCAATGCAGGTTGCGGAGGCAATCATATCTTTTTCTTTTGAGAATCTCATCAAAATTACACCTTGAGTAGCACGGGATAATTTTGGAATTGATGATAATTCAAGCTGTACAACTTGTCCTTTTTTGGATGTCATAATTACCGTATGGCAATTCGGTGGAATTATCTGAGACACTACGACCTTACCTGTTTTTTCTGTTACATTTGCAACCTTTACTCCCATTCCTCCCCTGCTTTGGCCTCTAAATTCAGAGGCTAGAGTCTTTTTACCCAGTCCATTCTCCATGATAGTCAAAAGAACTGCTTCCTTGTCATCTTTACTAATAACATCCATGCTTATCACTTCATCACTTGGCCCTATTTTAATTCCCCTAACTCCCATTGTTGCGCGTCCCATTGGGCGTACATCACTTCCTGAAAATCTTATTGCTTTCCCTTCTCTAGTAACAAGCAAAATTTCATCCTCACCTGTTGTTAAATTACTCCAAACAAGCTCGTCTTTTGCCTCAAGCTTTATGGCAACAATACCAGAGCGTCTAATATTTGCAAATTCACTGACTGCTGACTTTTTGACTGTTCCTGCACGTGTTGTAAGAAAAACATATTTTGCCTCGGCTAATTTACCTGTATAGCAAATAAATGACTCTACCCTCTCCCCTGCCTCAATATTCAGAAGGTTAACAATTGCACTTCCTTTACTTGTGCGTGAAGACTCTGCAATTTCGTAAGCTTTGAGCTGATATACTTTTCCTTTATTGGTAAAGAAAAGTAAATTATCATGGGTCTGGGCATAGCGAATAGACATAATATCATCTTCGTCTTTGGTAGTCATACCCTTAACTCCCTTCCCCCCTCTATTTTGTGTTGAGAAAGAAGAAGTTGATTGTCTCTTTATATATCCTGTACTTGTGAGTGTAATAACTGTTGGCTCATTTGGAATTAAGTCTTCTTCTGAGAATTCATCTACTTTTCCTTTGTAGACCCTTGTGCGCCTTTCATCTCCATATTTTTCCTTAAGTTGCTTTAATTCCTCTCCAATTACTTTAAGTATTTTCTCAGAATGAGTAAGTAAGTCCTCAAGATATGCAATTGTTTCTTTGATCATCATCAACTCATCCTCAATCTTTTGTCTCTCAAGTGCAGCCAAACGCCTTAGCTGCATATCCAAAATGGCTGTTGCTTGAATTTCGGATAATTTAAATTTCTCCATCAAATTCTTTTTTGCTTCTTCCTGATCTTTTGATGCTCGAATTGTTGCAATAACTGCATCTATATGGTCAACTGCAATTTTTAATCCTTCTAAGATATGAAGTCTTGCCTTGGCTGCTCTTAATTCAAATTCCGATCTTCTGGTGACAACAACAAATCGGTGTTTTATGTATTCCTCAAGAATTGCTCTTAATGTCAGTGTCTGTGGTGTCCCATTCACAAGACCAACAACATTTCCCGGGAAAGAAGTCTGAAGTGCTGTATTTTTGTACAAATTATTCAAGACTTTTTTGGGGCTAGCATCACGTTTGAGTTCAACCACAACTCGTAGTCCATGTCTGTCGGATTCGTCCCTTAAATCCGTTATCCCCTCGATTTTTTTCTCTTTTGCCAAATCTGCAATTCGGGCAACAAGTACTGCCTTATTAACCTGGTATGGAAGCTCGGTAATTATAATTGCAGATTTTCCTTGTCCAATATCTTCTATTTCTGCTTTACCGCGGATAATAATTTTTCCTTTTCCTGTTGTGTAGAGATTGCGAATTTCTTGGATGTCATAAATTGCTCCTGCTGTTGGAAAATCAGGTCCTTTTATATGCTCAAGCAATTCATCAATTGTAATCTCTGTTGTTAAAGTGATATCTGAATTATTTGTCCCTGCATCTGCTTTTGCGGACTCATTCTTTACTTTTTCTATTTTTGATTTGGCAATCATTGCTTGGATTGCATCAATTACTTCAGTTAAATTGTGAGGCGGGATTTTGGTTGCCATACCGACTGCAATTCCTTCAGCGCCCATGAGAAGAAGGTTTGGCAATTTTGCCGGCAGATAAATAGGCTCTTGGAGTGTATTATCAAAATTTCCGCGTGTCTCAACGGTTTCTTTTTCCAAATCATAGAGCATTTCAGCTGTAATTGCTGCCATTTTTGCCTCTGTGTAACGCATTGCAGCAGGTGGATCACCGTCTAAAGATCCAAAATTTCCCTGTCCGTCAACCAAGGGATACCTCATTGAGAAGTCTTGTGCAAGTCTGACCAGTGCGTCATAGATTGGCATATCTCCATGAGGATGGTATTTACCCATAACCTCTCCGACAATTTTTGCTGATTTTGAGTATTTTGCACTGTGGTAAAGACCCATTTCGTGCATTGCGTAGAGAATTCTCCTATGAACAGGCTTAAGTCCGTCCCGTACATCAGGTAGAGCGCGGTCCACAATAACAGACATTGCGTAATCCAAATACGCTCGTCGCATCTCGTGTGTTAGTTCTGTTTTTTGTAATTTACCAATGTCCATAAAAGTTTGTCTTCCTTAATCTTCATAAAAGGTTAAGGTATTTTTAGGCAGGACCTCATCCCTTGTTTGAAATCCAAACAAGACCTTCTCCTAAAAGAAGAAGGAATTAGGATTTCATTCCGTTTTAGAAACCCTCTGTATTGAAGCGT
Organism: Patescibacteria group bacterium; assembly: GCA_036381535.1. Lineage (GTDB taxonomy): Bacteria > Patescibacteriota > Microgenomatia > Levybacterales > UBA12049 > DASQJJ01. Next base: position 3,070 of record DASVCQ010000152.1, read on the forward strand.
TCTATACACTCGTGGATGACTTTTTTGGCCTCCTTAACATCTCCCCATCCTAAGACCTTTGTTGTGCCTGGCTTTT
>DASVCQ010000153.1:0-8179 GCA_036381535.1 Patescibacteria group bacterium
ATTGCCACATTACCAATAAGTCTTTTGCCACCGGGATTTTCTGTGTAGACATCCAGCACTCCAAGTTGTTCAATTATTGTCCCGTCTGCCTCTTTGTAATACTTGCCTAAGAATTGAAATCCTCCGCAGATATACAGTCCCGGAACTCCTCCCTCAATCATTTCAGATAAAGTTGCTTTTTTCTTTTCCAAATCCCGGGCAACAATTGTCTGCTGATTATCCTGTGCTCCTCCCATCATAATTAAGTCACAGGACAAAAGATCTTTCTCTTTAGAATTTAAGTCAATTTTTTTAACCTCAGCAGTTATTCCTCTCCATTCACATCTCTTCTTTAGCACTGTAATATTTCCCCGGTCTCCATATATGCACATCAGGTCCGGATATAACCAGCCAATGGTGAGAGTGTATTTTGTACTCATAATATTTTTCTTCCTGTTAGAATTTTTCTAACTTCAAGCATTGCAGAATAAGTCGGGAGAATATATAGTGTTTCGTTTTGTGGCAATTCTGTAATTGCTGTGTCTAATGCAGTTTTGAGATCTGATGCCACAAAGTATTTGGTATTTAGTATTTGGTATTTTGTATAGTTTTGTATTTTCTTTTTTTCGTTTTGCCCTTTTGATGAATACTGTAGACGCAGTGCCATGTCAAAGGTACGATCTCCACTAATAACGATTGATTCAAATGTTTCAATATATTTTTCAAAGTCAATATCCCAAATCCATGAAACATCGCGGCCATCTGGAATTTGGTCATTAAGGACAAATAATACATTTTTGGCCCCCAACTCAGTAATTGTTGAAAGACTTTGATTCATGCTAGTCGGATTTTTGGAGAGAAAAATCTGGACTGTTTTATTTTTGTAATTTAAAATTTCCTGCCTTCCGAAAGCGGGTTTGACTTTCTCAAGCGCAGACTTAATAATTTCATTTTTTACTCCAAGTACTTGAGCAGATAGGACTGCAGAAAGCGAATTATATAAATTATATTTGCCGGGGAGTGGGGAATTAACTTCAGATATACTTGGAAGCGGTCTTTTTACTCCGCAACTTGAGCAATGCCATATTCCCAGGTGGGAAAAAAATATTTTAGTATACTTTAATTTATTTCCGCAGTTGGGGCAATAAATAGAATCAGAAGCGTGTTCTAGTATTTTTGTCCCGACTTCTTTTTCTGAAAGTCCAAAATAGGCTACTTTGGCAAATGCGTCTTTTGCAAGATAGGCAATTAAAGGATCGTCTGCATTTAGAATAAGTGTAGTAGATTCATTTAAATGTCTAAATGCTCTATTCCATTTTTTGGCAATAGAATCTAGCTCTCCATATCTGTCAAGTTGATCACGAAAAAGGTTAAGGGCAATTATTTCCTTTGGAGTAATATACTTTAAGACAATTGGTAAATTATTTTCATCTACTTCAAAGACTGCAAAATCAGAATTTAGTTGTCCTTTTGTATTTGTACTCAGGAGTAGGGATGATGCTATGCCATTTAGCAAATTTGCACCTGAGGTATTTTGAATAACTTTTTTGCCGTCTTCTTTTAGAATTGTCGTGAGAATAGTCGAGGTTGTCGTTTTGCCATTTGTGCCTACAATAAGAATAACCTCTGTTGAGGAGTTGGCTAAAAGCTCAGAAATTATATTGGGATTTAATTTAAGAGCAATATGCCCCGGCCAAGTAGACCCCGCACCAAGATTTAGTTTTTTGCTTGTTTTGGAAATTAATTTTGCTGATTGGACCAATAAGTCTTTAAACATAAGAAGTCTATGTATATTATACATAAAATTCTACATAGACCTGAGTATTCTTATTCTTTCCTCAATTGGAGGATGTGTGTCAAAAAGTCCTGCAAACCATGTCCTGGCAGACTTTCCCTCAAAAGGATTTTCAATAAATAAATGTGCAGTTGCATTGGTTGCCCCAAGTGTAGGTCTATTGTCTTTTTTTAATTTCTCAAGTGCTGATGCCAAACCTTCCGGGTAGCGTGTCAAAAGAGCAGCCGAGGCATCAGCCAAATATTCTCTCTTTCTGGATACTGCAAGCTGGATAAGTGTTGCAACAATAGGGGAGAGAATTGCAAAAATAATGCCAAGAATTAAAAAAAGTGATTGTATCTGTCCTCCTTCACGGTCGTTGTCTCGTCTCATCCCGCCCCACCACATACTTCTCATAAACATATCAGCAAGTATTGCCACAAACCCGACAAGTATTGCCACAACTCCCATAAGCCTAGTGTCAAAATTTTTAACATGTGACATCTCGTGAGCTAGGACTCCCTCAAGCTCTGCTTTATTCATCATTTCACGTAGACCGCGTGTTACCACAACAACTCCATGCTTTGGATCACGTCCTGTTGCAAATGCATTTGGAGCCTGCTCTTCCATCATGTAAATTTTTGGCATAGGAAGTCCGTCTCCAATTGCCAAATTTTCAACAATATGAAAAAGCTCGGGATCATCTGATTTTTTCAAAGGATGTGCGCCTGAGGTTGCAATAACCAATTGGTCTGAAAAATAGTAGCTACCAAAACTCATGATGCCTGCCAGAATAAGAGCAATCCCGGCATATGAGAGGCCAAATCCTGTTGCCTTACCATACACAAATCCAAGAGTTGTGATAAAAATCATAAAAAGAGCCATGATAAACCATGTTCTCCATTTATTAGATGAAATTTGAGAATAAATATTCATATACTAATTCAAAATTTAAAAGTCAAAAGGCAAAAGCCAAAATATGATTCAACGTAAAGCCCTTGACTCATAATTTTGCCAGGATAAATATTGTTAATTAAAATTTAACCTTAACTTCTTTTTTTTCTTCTTCAGTTGCAGCAAAAAATTCTGCTGGAGTAAATTTAAGCATTCCGCCAAAAATATTTGTTGGGAAAACCTGTAATTTAGTATTAAAATCCATAACCGTACTGTTATAAAATTGTCTCGCATAAGCAACTTTATTTTCGGTATCGGATAATTCTTCCTGAAGCTCTAAGAAATTTTGGTTAGCTTTAAGATTTGGGTAATTTTCAGAGACTGCAAAAAGACTTTTCAAAGTATCTGCCAGCTGATTATTGGCCTTTGCCTTCTCCTCAACTCCTTTTGCACTCATTAAAGAAGTCCTGGCTTTTGTCAGCTCCTCCAGCACTTCTTTCTCGTGTTTGGCATAACCCTTAACTGTCTCAACCAAATTTGGAATGAGGTCAGATCTTCTTTTGAGTTGCACATCAATATGAGAAAATGCTTCCTGTACACGAATTTTTGCGGTAATTAGGCTGTTATATGTTGACCAAATAAAAAGACCCAAAACTACAATTATTCCTAAAATAATCCAAAGTATCATATATATTCACCACCTTTCACAAATTCAAAATTCTAATTCCTAAATTCTGACTAAATCCAAAATGACAATAATCCTAAGTTTTAAAATTGTAAAATTTAATATTGTTTGGAATTTCGTATTTTAATATTAGAATTTACGAATGTTATTCCCTTAGCCACTTTATAAATTCATTATAGCCTAGTGTATTTAAAATATCACTCTTTTGTGCCCACCCTCGTCTTGCATTCCATACACCATACCTCATTAATTTCATATGTATACCAGCATGACTATCCGTGTCTATGACAAATTTCACACCGCTTCTTAGTCCTTCTTTTATAAGTGAGTCCGGGAGATCTGTCCTTTCAGGCCAGGCATTTATTTCCAGAGCTTTGTTATTTTTTATGCAAAAATCAAAAATTTTATCCCAATCCAAATTGTATCCTGCGCGTTCATTTATTAGACGTCCAGTCGGGTGAGAAAGAATTTTTGCTTTAGGATGAGATAGGCCTTTGAGGACTCTCTCAGTCATTCTTTTTGTATCCATACCAAATGAGCTATGAATTGAGACAAGGGTAGCGTCAAGTGTTTCAAGACCCTTTTCATCGGTTGCAAGCTCTCCTGAAGGTAAAATATCTGTTTCAAGCAAATTAATTACCCGAACATATTTTTTACTCTCATTTAATTGTTCAATTTTTTCTGCCCTTTTTTTCAAGATGGATAAGGCTTGAGCCGGAGTGTGTTTTGAAACGCTTGGGTTATGTTCGGAAAATCCCAAGTATTCGTATCCTAATTCCTTTGCAATTTTCAACAGATCTTCCATAGAAGTTGTGCCCATATCATGACTTGGCTCTATTGGGTAATTTGAATGAATATGCAAGTCTCCCTTAATATCTTTCTCCTCAACAAGCTTTGGTAATTTGTGAAAAGTAGCAGCCTCTATTTCTCCGGTATCTTCCCTAAGCTCAGGCGGGACCCAGTCAAGTCCAATTGCGTTATAAAATTTTTCCTCACTTACATATTTTTCGCGCTCAGTTGAGTTACTTTTGAGGTGTTTGATTCCATATTCAGAAAGAGACAGGCCCTTCTTGAGTGCAAAATCACGAAGATGGACATTGTGGTGCTTACTACCAGTAAAGTGTTGCAGTAAAGAACCCCAGCAATCAGCGGGCTGTGTCATTAAATCAACCTGATGGCCACCTGATGTTAAAATAGATGCAGTTGTTGGACCTTTTTCAATTACACGGTCTTTATAAGGATAGGCAACAAAATGCCGTATAACTTCTTCAGGATCTTTTGTACTTACTGCAATGTCAACATCTCCAACAGTTGGTGACTTGCGTCTTAGACTACCCAAAAATTGAGCATCAAGTACCGCTTTATTTTCCTTTAGATATGCTACCAATTTTTCGGCAATTTCTGTTGCAAAGGGAAGTAGCATGCGGGTAGTTTTGCCTGCACCTTTTTTGTATTCACCAAAGGCGCGTAAAATATCACTTTGTGACTTTTCTCCAAATCCTTCCAATTTGGCAATTTCTCCTTTTTGTGCCAATGCTTCAATTTCTGAGATAACAGTTGATGGATTTTTAAGATGAAAGGTACTTACCAATTTGTATGCTTTTTTGGGTCCAATACTTGGTACTGACAAAAGTGGGAAAATAGCCTGTGGAATATCTCTCATGACTAGTTCAAAGTGCTTTACTTTGCCTGTCTTAACTAATTCTGTCAAATGCTGTTGAATAGAAGTCCCAACACCCGGTATTTCTGAAAGTTTATTTTCTCGCACAAGGTCTGCAACTTGGGATGTTGAACTCGAAATTGCATCTGCTGCTCTTTGATAGGCAACAATTTGAAAATGATGTTTTTTTTCGTCTTTAATTATAAAAGATGCTGCAACTTGTCTTAGCAATTCTGCTATTTCTTGATTGGTCATACCAGTATCTAGTATAAAGTATTTTGTATTTAGGATAAAGAGGCATGGTGCCCTAGTGATTGAACATACTTTAAATATCTGTTAAAATTGTCATACTCAATTCTTAATTCTGAATTGTATTCTGAATTGGATTTGGGGTGGTAGCTCAGTTGGCTAGAGCGCCTCCCTGTCACGGAGGAGGTCGCGGGTTCGAGCCCCGTCCATCCCGCCATCCTACGCCAAGGCTCTAGAATGGTAGGCAAAGTAATTTGTTTTGGTTCTGAAGCGATTGGTATTGTGGAGTTAAAAAAGAGAAGGATAACACTCCATCCTGCCATCAAAACTCTATAAATTTTTTATAGAGTTTTTTGTATAAAATCAATCTTTTAAAATTTGTTTGAGTAATGGTTTCTGTTATACTCACTTTTAGCTTATGAAAGACTCATATTTTAGAATTGCTGCAATAAGTGATCTTCATTTAGGCAAGCCTGGTAGAGAAGAGATTATAAGAAGTACTATTGCGGATATAATAAAAGAAAAACCCGATATTGTAATTGCTGCGGGAGATTTGACAGAAAATGGAAAAGTGGAAGAGGCAGTGGCACTTTCTGAAATTCTTTCAAATATTCGAGTGCCAATTTTTGCGCTTTTTGGAAATCATGATCATTGGAATGAATCTACAAATGAAATAACGAAAATACTTCAAAATGGTGCAAATGTTAAATTTTTGGACGGGAATTCATATGTTGTAAGAAAGAATGGAAGAAAAATTGGAATAACAGGTACCGAAGGATATTCACCTTTTGCTCAAGGCAAAGACAGAAGATCTAAGGATATGACAGAGTCTTCATGGGATGAGCTTTTTGAGACAGAAGTAGAGAAACTGGACATGGGAATTAAAATTCTTGGGGAAAATGATGCAAATATTGTTGTTATGCACTACGCACCAAGCACAAGAGAAGATATGGGGACTCTTTTGGGCGAGAATAAAGATATATATAAATTTATGGGATCAGATACCTTTGGGAAAATAATTGATACTCATAACAGAAGATCTTCAAGTAAAATTGTTGCTGTTTTTCATGGTCATGCAGATAGCGGGTCAGCAAACGGAAAGACAATGGGGGGAGTAGATGTCTTTAATATATCTATGAAAGCAGCTGACAGACAAGAAAGGAAAAGATATAAAATTTTGGATATTCCATTTGGCTAAAACAAGTTTAGTTTTTGTTAAATTATGTAGTTAGATATTAGAAAAAATCGGGGAAATTAGGGTTTGGTCTGTAATCACGCCTTCTAAAAAAAGTTCGTTTTATTTGTTTTGTCAGATACTTTTTGTATTCTTCATCTTGAAATAATTGACCAACTGCTTGCATAAAATGCTGTGTTGGCTCAAACCTAAATGGACATCTTCGTATACCATTTTGGCTACGTATAAACATTTCAAATGCTTTATTTTTAATAAGTAAATCATGCCCTTCTCCTGTATAAACGTCATGTAGTCTTTGAAATGCCTCATCGATTGTAGCTGCTTTTGTAGCATATTTTTGTGAGGCTTCTAAGCCTGCTCTTGCATAAGAGCTATATTGGTCTTTAATACACTCCTGAAAGTCTGGGCCTAATACAACTCCCAGACCAAGACACATTAGTCCCATAGAAATAAATGATGCGTTTGCAAATGAGGTACCGGTATGATTGTCATAGACGAGTGACTGTATTTCTTTCCATGATTTGGCTGACTCGCTAAAGTTATCAGGTTTGGGCAACTTATTTTTTAATCCTAATTTATATCTTGGAGATCTCCTTGTGATATCACTCCAAAGACCTGGTGCGTTCCACCGAAAAATTTCTCTCATGAAAGCGTTAGGTTTTAACCATTCTGGACTTACACTTGATATTTTTAATTCGTTAAGATGCATGCCAGGAAACATAAATTGTCTTGAAGCAAGATTCTCATATCCTGCTGTACCAAAGGAAATAAATCTAACAAGTCGGTCTTTTAATTTTATGGGTGCAGCTTTTTTAATGATTTTTGAAAGATCTGAAACAGGCATAGTCTCAAATACAGGGAAAAGCGCTTTTGATATTTCAATTCCTACGGGTTTTAAAGGAAGTATTCTTTCATTAGACTTATTATCCATGTCAAGATTATATTAAAAAATAAACCTATAGTCAAGTTAAGAGGTCTGTAATTTTATATAAGAGTGTAACCTACTGTAACATTTATTATAATAAAATTAGTGTTTGACTTAGAGTAAAATTTACTATATATTTAACACATTCTGTCCTCTGCCTTCAATAATTTATGCCACGTAAGAAAAAAAATATACCAGCAAAAGAAGTTAAAAAAAGAGGTCGCCCGAGTAAGTCATCTTCTCAAAATTCTTCTTTTACCAAAAATTTACTTTCTAATGCTGGATTTAAGTGGGGAGAGTCTTACACAAGTTTTCTTTTGGGCGTTGTAGTAGTTATTGTTGGAGTACTTTTCGGCGTAACTCTTGTCAAGCAGCACCAAAATGTCCAGGATACCTCATCCATTCAACTTACACCATCAACACCTGTTCAAGAAGTCTCTCCAAGTGTAATGCCCGGTGAAGTGAAAGTGAATGGTAATAACAGAGTATACACAGTAAAATCAGGGGATGATCTTTGGAGTATCGCTGAAAAATTTTATGAGTCTGGGTATAACTGGGTAGATATCGCAAAAGCCAACAATCTTTCCAGTCCCGATACAATTAATGTTGGAAATGAATTAATCATACCTGAGGTTACTTCAAGAGAGAAAACAGTTACTATCGAAATGACATCTGAGGGATCTTCAATTTCAGGAAATACATATACTGTTACAAAAGGTGACGACTTATGGAATATTGCAGTTAGAGCGTACGGTGACGGATACAAATGGGTCGACATAGCAAAGGCAAATAATTTATCAAATCCAGGACTTATTTTC
>DASVCQ010000154.1:0-2117 GCA_036381535.1 Patescibacteria group bacterium
ATGCCGGTTGGATTTTCAAAAAAAGGCCTTCCTCTTGGAATGCAGATAATGGGGAGACAATTTGATGAGAAATCAATTCTGAATCTAGCATATCAATATGAGGAAGAGACAAATTGGAGAAAGGAGAAGCCGGAATTATAACAAACCCTTCGACAGGCTCAGGGATAAATTTTTCCTGAGCGAGTAAAACGAGTAGAAGGATAATTCTATTAACTATGACCAATGAACCGTTAACTAAAAATAAATATATACCTGTAATAGGTCTTGAAGTACATATTGAGCTCAATACCAAAAGCAAGATGTTTTGCGGATGTGACAATAATTGGTTTGGGCAGACTCCAAATTCACATACTTGTCCTGTTTGTCTGGGACTTCCTGGTGCGCTTCCCGTTGCGAATAAAAAAGCTATTGAAGGCTGTATAAAAATAGGCATGGCTCTAAATTGCCATATTCCTCTTGTCTCAAAATTTGACCGAAAGAATTATTTTTATCCTGACTTAGCAAAAGGCTATCAGATAAGTCAGTATGACCAGCCTTTTTCTGAGAATGGTTTTATTATTCTATCAAGCGGTAAAAAAATCGGAATAAGAAGAGCACATATGGAAGAAGACACAGGAAAATTAATGCACGCAACTGTTGACGGAGAAAAAGTCAGTCTGATTGATTTTAATAGAAGCGGCTCCCCTCTTGTTGAAATTGTAACAGAGCCTGACTTTGACTCGGCAAAAGAGGTAAAAGAATATTTGCAAAAACTCCAGCAGATAGCTAGATATCTGGGGGTTGCCGATGCGGATATGGAAAAAGGCGCAATGAGACTAGAACCAAATATTTCACTAAGAAAATCGGGCCAGAAAGAGCTTCCTGACTATAAAGTCGAAGTAAAAAATATAAATTCTTTTACGTTTGTTGAAAAAGCAATTGAATACGAGCTAATACGTCAAGCAGAACTTCTGGATAAAGGTGAAAGACCTGCACAGGAAACACGCGGGTGGGATGAAGACAAGAAAATGACTATTAGTCAAAGAAGCAAAGAAGAAGCAGCAGATTATAGATATTTCCCCGAGCCTGATATTCCACAATTTGAGTGGACAAAGGAATACTTAGACGGATTAAGAAAAGAAATTCCTGAGCTACCAGATGATAAAAAAACACGCTTTGTTAAAGAATACTCACTTTCTGAATATAACAGCGAGCAGCTAATTAGGACCCAACAACTTGCAGACTATTTTGAAGAATGTGTTCGAGTCAGTAGTTCTCTTCGTCATCCTGAACAAAGTGAAGGATCTTACTCTACAAGTAAAGATTCTTCGCCTTCGGCTCAGAATGACATTTCACCCACAAAAATTGCAAATACAATTATCAATAAAAAAGTTGACATAGAAAAAGTACTGCCCGCCGAATTAGTAAAAGATTTAAAAAAAGCAGAAATAACAGATACTCTATCACTGGAAGAACTTCATTCAGTACTTAATCCAATTCTTGAGTCAAATTCCAATGTCGTTGAAGACTACAAAAGTGGCAAAACCAATGCTATTATGTTTTTGGTTGGACAGGCAATGCGTGAGCTTAAAGGGCGAGCCAAAGCAGATACAGTAAAAAAAGAGTTAGAGGATTTAATGAGAAATTAAGTAGTGGAAATTTTTTTATTTTTTTAAACTAGCGAAGTTAATTTAATCTAGATTGAATGATTCATACCAATTCTTCTTTTTGCCCTGGTTTCCCTTGCCTCTAAAATAAGTGAATAGGTATCTCCTTGAATTTCCCTATTTGTTCTTCTTGCTACATCCAACAGAACACTTCCAGGGTGTAATTTAACTCTTGCGTCAGCACTAGTTGATTCAGGCTCGGGCATAATCCTGGCACGTCGCCAAGCTCTAAGTGTTTTTACATCAATATCTAAAAGTAATGAAGTCTCAGTCAAAGAGAATTTATCCCCTCCAAAAAGATGCTCATTCAGAGAAATTTGGTTCTGAGGTTCATTGCCGTTAATAGACCCAGAAATTCTTCTACTCACCAAAGGTAATAAGATATTCTCAATATAATCCCTTTCAGGATCATTAGGTGCCAAATCATCACTACCCAACACTTTGTAAATAGCTTTTCGAATTTCAATCATA